>CAZXKH010000288.1:0-3350 GCA_964641385.1 uncultured Clostridia bacterium
TCACCACACAGGGACGCTCGTAGTCACCGGCAATATCGGAAAAGGTTCCAATACTGACCGTGGGAGTGGTAATATTAACCGTCTGACCCAGCAGGGAATAAAGGGCGGTGGCAGCAGAACCCATGGCGATATTACCGATCTCACCAATTACATCGATCTCTTCCTCATTTAAACTCTCTCCAACTGCTTCCTCCTGATCATCATCATCTGACTGCAGCAAAGCATCAATCTCTTCCTGAGATATAATATCATCATTCTCCATCTTCTTCCACCTCCCCCCTGTTTCTCCGGCTAACCTTCAGGGCCATACGCCCCTTATACTGACCGGCATGGCCGAGAAATTTAACGTGTCGTCCCACCCTAACCTGCAGCTCCTGATCAAGCTTCTGATCAAGTTCGATTACATCACCCTTCTTAAGCCTCATCAAATCCTGCAGGGTTAAACGGGCATGACCCAGCTCAACGGAAATGGGAAAGCTGGCTTTCTCCAATTTCCTCTTCAGGCTTTCAATGTTCTCCTTTGACTGCTCCTGATCACTGCTGGCATACCAGAACTGAGCACTGAGTTTGGAAACAATGGGTTCCAGCATAATAAAGGGAAAACAAATATTTAACAGACCGGTGGCCTGTGCTATTTTAGTCTCAAAGGTGATCAGGATGACAGTATCATTGCCGGGGACAATCTGGGTAAAGTATGGATTGGACTCAATATCCTCCAGGCTACCCCGTAAATCAACAACATTCTCCCAACTCTCTGGAATGGCTCCCAGAAGCCAGTTAAAAACCCGGCGGAAGACCACCCTTTCGATATCAGTTAGGGTTCGCTCCACCTTACCGGAACCAACACCTCCAAAGAGGCGGTCAATGATAGGATATCCGATAGAGGGATTAACCTCCATGATAAACTGACCATCAAGAGGGGATAGATTACAGACAGCCATGATTGTTGGCTGTGGCAGTGAACGAATAAACTCATCATAGGAGAGCTGCTCGATAGAGGCAATATCTATCTCCACCATCGTCCTCAGCTGAGTGGAAAGAGTGGTGGTCAAAAGACGCCCATAGTTTTCATGAATTATACGCAGGGTTCTAAGCTGCTCCTTGGAGAGTTTATCCGGGCGCCTAAAATCATAGGACCTGACGCCCTCCTGTTCCTGGTCCTCTTCCTCCAGCAGATCATCTGTATCTCCCGAGGAAAGACTTTCCAGGAGACTGTCAATTTCCTGCTGTGAAAGAACATCTGCCATCTTTACTCCCCCCCTTCTACTGAATCACAAATTCGGTAAACCAGAGATCTGTTATTTCACCGTGACGCAGCAGTGGATTAATCTTATCGATTATCTCCTGCTTCAATTCCTTGACCTCCGGATCCTTGGAAATATCAGCAGCTTCTTTACCCCTCAATGTAGAAAGGATCCGATCCCTTACCTGAGGACTCCTCTCGATCAGCTCATCCTCCACTCTGGAAGAAGAAATCTCAAAAACCAGAGTGGCCCGGAGAAACCTTCTACCCCCGGCATCAGCCAGGTTAACAGTCACATCTCCAAACTCATAGGTTTCTCCAATCTCCTCGGGTAACTCCCCGGCCACCTCCTCTTCAGAGGGAGAGTCAATAAACATTCTCAGCACCAGAAAGGAGGTCCCGCCTGCAACCAGAATTATTACCAGCACTGCCAGTACCAGATGCAGTTTGCTGTCACCAAAAGCCATTAATCTTCCTCCTCCACTAGATCACGATCAAGCTCATCTCTCAGTATTAACAGGTCAACCCTGCGGTTAATAGCCCTGTTTTCCGGGCTATCATTGGGCCTAATGGGATGGTACTCACTGTAGCCGGCAGCTGAAAAACGAAAGGGTTCCAGGCCCTTACTTTCTATAAAATATCTGACCACCTGAGTGGCCCGGGCCGTGGATAATTCCCAGTTAGAGGGGAATTCTGCAGTACTAATGGGTAAATTATCGGTATGCCCCTCCACCAGGATCATATTATTGATATCCCTGATCTGAACTGCCACCTCATCCAGGACCTGACGAGCCTCAGGCTTAATCTCAGCCTTACCCAGATCGAAGAGTGTGCGGCCCGTAAAACGAATCAGAAGGCCCCTTTCTGTGGGCACCAGCTTGATCTCATCATCAAGCTCCTGTTCCTTCACATACTCTGAGACCTGGAAGAACACCTCTTCCAGATTACGACCAAGCTCGATTCCCTCCAGACCAGCATCAAAAAACTGTTCATCCTTGATGGTTCTGCCCCCTGGCATGACACCCATCCTGTCCTGCAGAGCACTGATCACCATCTCAAAACGGGTTGTATCCAGGCTGGAAAAGGTAAAAAGAAGGACAAAGAAGCAGAGCAAAAGGGTCATCATATCTCCATAGGTAGTCATCCAGGCTGGAGAACCCTGTTGTTGTTCTTCTTCCTCTTTTTTGTTCTTCTTAGGCATTACCTTCCACCGCCATTCCCATCTCTTCCCCCTCTTCCCCTGCTTCAGCATCTCCCTGAGCTTTCTCAGCTGGAGAGAGGAAAGCCTGTAATTTTTCCCTGACAATACGCGGATTCTCTCCTGCCTGAATGGATAACAGTCCCTCGATCATCACTTCCTTCATCAATATCTCCTGCTCACTCTTAACCTTCAGCTTGCCGGCAATGGGAATAAAGATCAAATTGGCCAGCAGCACTCCATAAAGAGTAGTAAGCAGAGCAGTGGCCATTCCCATTCCAATTTCATCAGGATCATCAAGGGCCATCAACATCTGTACCAGCCCGATCAGGGTTCCAATCATCCCAAAAGCCGGCGCAAAACCACCCATCTTATCAAAGATTGCCCTCATTTTGCTGTGGCGGTCCTCAATAAAGGTTAGCCTGGTCTCCATAATATTCCTTACCAGCTGTGGATCGGTACCATCAACCACCAGCTGAATACCCTTCTGCAGGAACTCATTCTCCAGCTCCACTGCCTCATCTTCCAGGGCCAGCAGTCCCTCTCGCCTGGCCTTTTCTGCAAAGGAAACCAGTATCTCGATCACCTCTGAAGGGTCCATTTCTTCCTCGGTAAGAGCAATCCGAACCAGATTCAGAAGATTAATAACCTTGGAGAAGGAGTAGTTAATGAGGACAGCAGCCAGTGTCCCCCCCACTACAATCATGGCTGACTGTAAACTGACATAAATCAACAGATTACCCTGCAGGTACATGGCACCACCAATCAGTCCCACACCCACAAAAAAACCAACTATCGTTGCCAGATCCAAAAACCATCACCTCACTCTGTTAAAGGAGCACAGCGGATTAATCTCCGGTAGTCGATGACAAGCTCCCTTATTTCCTCTGCCTTCTCCTTAACCAGAAT
>CAZXKH010000289.1:0-3347 GCA_964641385.1 uncultured Clostridia bacterium
AATCTGGACCGGTGCTCCATGACAGCTGGAGTATTTGGCTGTAATAAGGGTTACATCCACCAGCCGCCGGGATGGTATGGGGCGCATGGAAACCACCAGAGGACCTGAAAACCTTCCTGCAGCAGCACAATGTCGATTGGTAATATACATGGGTACAATGGAGGCCTCCTCCTGATGCCTGATGGCAATTCCCTGCTGTACAAGTGCTGCTTCAAAGGTAAAGCTACAGCCAATTAGAAAGGAGACCAGATCATCCCGCCAGAGAGAGGTAATATCTCTTAACTCCTCCTCCCTTACACCCTGTCGATAGATATGATAGCGCGGGATATCCTTTCTAAGATCAGCCCCAGAAGCCACCATCTCTGTCAGGTATTGGCCGGCTTCCATTACCTCCAGCAGCGGACAGGCCCTGGGATTGCGATAGGCAAAGAGTAAAAAATCAAAAGCCCAGCTCTCTGGCAGAATTACGAGATTACACTGAACAAAGCCTGGTGCCAGTCCTGAGGTGGTCCCATGATATTCACCACTGCGAATTATCTGCCTTAACTCCCTGCTGCTTAATTCCTTGAGTCTCTTCATTATCCATCCCCTCCCCCCTTCAGAAACACCCTATAATATAAACTATCTGGCCTTGATCACCGCTGGCAGGGGCTGTACCTCAATCCCATTCTCATTGAGGATGCTGGTCATATGCCTGGTAATATTCAAAGCATTCTTATTATCACCATGCACACAGATAGTATCACAATCTATTTCCACATCCTTCCCTTCAACACTCTTAACTCTTCCTTCTGTAACCATACGCAAAACCCTTTCACCTATAGCTTCTATATCTTCAATTACCGAACCTTCTTTCTGGCGAGAAACAAGATCACCACTGGCATGGTAGGCTCGATCGGCAAAGGCTTCCCGGGCAAGATTTAAGTTAGATGACCTGGCAGCTCTCTCCAGCTCCGATCCTGCCAGGGCCATTAAAATCAATTCGGGATCATAGGCTAAAACAGCCTCCACAATAGTCTGAGCAATTTCACCATCATTGCTGGCAATATGATACAGAGAACCATGCGGCTTTACATGCCTGACCTCTGTTCCCTGACTCCTGGCAATCCCCTGCAGTGCACCAAGCTGATAAATTATATCCTGCCTGATCCGCTCAGGAGCCACCTGGATATTGCAGCGCCCAAATCCAATTAGATCATAAAAGCCAGGATGGGCTCCCACACTGACCCCGGCTTTAATGGCCATCGCAATGGTTTTGCTCATGATCACCGGATCACCGGCATGAAATCCACAGGCGATATTGGCTGAGGAGATATAATTTATTACCTGTTCATCATTTCCAATACTGTAGACTCCAAAGCTTTCACCCATATCACAGTTGATATCGATTATTTTTCTCATCTACTCTTCCTCCAATAATTATTTTAAAACTGTATGCTGTTTCCCCTGTTCTAAATACAGAATAAATTGTCAGTCCATCTCCTCCAGGGATACCTGGTAGCAGGAGCTGTTAACCCTGACCAGAAAGAATTTACTGCTGGCAGGTCTTTGCCTTTTGCCGACAAGACTTTCCATCTCGTCCAGTACCCCCTCATACTCTGTGAGTAACTCAGCGGCTTCTTCAACATTAAGGGCCTTAAAGCTTATTCTGTCACCGGGTTTTAGCTGGGCCACCAGGGGTATATCAACAGAGATAAGGGTTGCTATCTTGGCATAACCCCCTGTTGTTTGGCGATCCGCCAGCATAATGATCGGATTGCCATCACCGGGCACCTGAACAGCTCCCAGTGGTATACCCTCTGAGATAATGTCTGCTCCTCTAAGATGTTTAATCTCTGGCCCCTGCAACCTGTACCCCATTCGATCACAATCAGCTCTCAGCTGATAGCTGGAGCTGAAAAATTTTTTTCTCTCTGCTGGTGAAAAGTAATCCTCCTGAGGGCCGGGAACAGCCCTTACCTCCACCTTCTGGCTATAAGGGGGCAAATAAGAGTCAGGTATAATCACCGGATCAGGTCTTGATGAAGATCCAACAATCTCAATACAATCTCCCCGAAAAAGCCTCCTTCCCTGATACCCCCCTATCCCTCCTCTCAGATAGGTTGCTCTGCTTCCCATCACCTCCGGGATTTTCAATCCCCCCGCAAAGGAGAGGTAGGCCCTGAAGCCCCTGGTTACAGCTGTAAACTCCAGCAGATCTCCATTATCAACCGCGAAGGATTGCCAGGGTCTTAAGGGCTGTCCTCTTAGTCTGGCTCCCAGATCAGCACCGGTTAAACCCAGCCAGGCCTGACCGGTAAAGGATAAGACCAGACCACTGGATGTGATCTCCAGGCCAGCCTGCCGCTGATCATTGCCCACTAATATATTTGCCATTCTTAAGGCAAAGGGATCCATGGCCCCTGAGACAGGCATCCCATACTGCTGATAATGTTCTCTTCCCAGGTCCTGAACCGTTGTTAACAAACCGGGTTCAAGCACCCTCAGCCTGTTGGCCATCTGCACCTTCCTCCCCCAGTGGATAAGATTTGGTTTCCCAGCCTCCAGCTGTAACTAACTGCTGTATCTCCCTAAAATCAGCAACATTCACCGCTTTAAACTGAACAAAGTCACCCATCCTGAGCAGGACCGGCTGCTTCTCCCTGTCAGGGTCAAAGAGCCTGACAGGTGTCTGTCCTATTATCTGCCAGCCACCTGGACTTGCTACAGGATAGATGCCAGTTTGCTGCAGTGCTATCCCCACACTGCCGGCCGGGATACTGGTCCTTGGCTTTTTTAGACGGGGAGTATAGAGTTTTTCCGATAATCCACCCAGATAGGTAAAGCCAGGAGAAAAGCCCAGCATATAAATAAGGTAACAGGGGTCACTGTGCAGCTCTATAACCTCTTTTCTGCCAATACCATTGTATTCAGCGACAAAATCCAGATCTGGACCCAGCTCTGCTCCATAGCAGACCGGGATCTCTGTCACCATGGAAGGAGGCAGGACTAGATCCTCACCTGAGCCTTTGAGGGCCTCTATGGCTGAAACCAGTGCCCGGTATTCTATCTGCAGGGGATCATAGCTGACCATCAGGGAAGAATAGGCGGGAATCAGTTCAATAATACCCTCAATCTCTGCCTGCTGTAGCATAAAAAAGAGTTCCCTGACCCTCTGGTGCAAAGCTGGACTAATCTCATCCCCCAGGCTGATCAGCAGGGCACGATCCCCTGCTGCCAGATATCTGTAATTCAATCCATCCCCTCCCGGTATCATATTGTTTAGCACTCCCATAACCTCTTATCCCAGCAGAATCAACAGCACCCCTGCTGCCACCGCTGAACCAATAACACCGGCCACATTGGGT
>CAZXKH010000290.1:0-3345 GCA_964641385.1 uncultured Clostridia bacterium
GATTACCGTATTCCCCAGATCCCGCAGATGCTCCAGGGTTTCGATCAGCCGCCTGTTATCACGCTGATGAAGACCGATACTGGGTTCATCCAGGATATAGAGCACTCCCACCAGGCTAGAACCGATCTGTGTGGCCAGCCTAATCCGCTGGGCTTCACCACCGGAGAGAGAACCGGCACTGCGATCAAGGGTTAGATAATCCAGTCCAACATTAATCATAAAACCAAGCCGTTCTTCAATCTCCTTCAGGATCTGCTGCCCGATATACTCCTCCCTGCTGTCCAGCTGCAGGCCCTGGAAAAAGTCCCTGGCCTCAGCAATGGTCAGAGAGGTAACCTGGGAAATTGATCTCCCGTCAAGGGTCACTGCCAGGCTCTCAGAGCAGAGGCGCCCCCCCTGACAGTCAGAACAGGGCCTATCACTCATATAGCGGGTCAGCTTCTGGCGGACATAATCAGAGGAGGTATCACGCAGGCGGTTATTCAGATAACGGTAGAGACCGGGAAAGGGCTTCTTATAGTGGCGGACCCGTCCTCGCCTGTTTTGATAACGAAAATCAACCGGTTCTTTACTGCCCTTAAGCAGTATCTCCAGCTGCTCCTCAGGTAGAGAGGAAAGAGGGGTATCCAGATCAATGCCATATTCCTTAGCCACCGCTTTCAAAAACTGCGGGTAATAACGGCTCTGAGAGCTGTTCCAGGGAAGGATGCCCCCCTCTTTAATCGACAGCTCAAAGTCCAAAAAGAGATCGGGATCAAACTCCCTTTTTACCCCCAGGCCATCACACTCCTTGCAGGCCCCGTAGGGGCTGTTAAAGGAGAACATGCGGGGAGTTAGCTCCGGCAGATTGACACCACAATCAGGGCAGGCGAAATCCTCACTGAAGATCAGTTCTCCCCCCTCCAGCAGATCAATAACCACCAGTCCTGAACCCATAGCCAGTGCACTCTCCAGTGAATCCGCCAGCCGATTCCTGATCCCCTCCCTGATGATCAGCCTGTCCACCACCACCCTGATAGTATGCTTAAGGTTCTTATCCAGATTGATCTCTTCCCCCAGATCGAAGATCTGACCATCTATCTGGACCCGAACATAACCCTCACGGCTGATTCTCTCCAGCAGTTCCCGGTATTCTCCCTTTCTCCCCCTGACCAGAGGAGCCATAACCTGCAGCCTGGTTCCCTCCTCAAGTTCAAGGATGTGGTCTACCATTTCATCGACCGTCTGGGAGGAGATAGGACGTCCACATTCCGGGCAGTGAGGATTGCCAATCCGGGCATAGAGCAAGCGCAGATGATCATAGATTTCAGTAACGGTTCCCACCGTGGAACGTGGGTTTTTGCTGGTGGTCTTCTGGTCGATGGAGATGGCAGGAGAGAGTCCTTCAATATAGTCTACCCTGGGTTTCTCCATCTGTCCCAGGAATTGACGGGCATAGGATGAGAGGGATTCAACATAACGGCGCTGTCCCTCAGCATAGATAGTATCAAAGGCCAGAGAGGACTTACCCGAACCACTAATACCGGTAATAACAATCAATTTATGGCGTGGTAGCTCCAGGTTGATATCCTGTAAATTGTGTTCCCTTGCTCCACTGATCAGTATTTTATCATGCATTATTATCACCTGCTGTCTCTTGTAAAGTCTTCTTCAACTCTGTCATTTCATCTCTTAGGTCTGCTGCCAGTTCAAACTCCAGTTTCTCTGCTGCCTCCAGCATCTCCTGTTCCAGCAGTGCAATCCTGGTTCTCAGCTGGGCAGCTGAGAGCTCATCCGGCTGCTCTTTAGAGATATACTCCTCTTCTCCCTTCTCAGCAACCATATCAACTGGCCTCAGGACCTCACGCACTGCCTTCCTGATGGACCGGGGAGTGATATCGTGGAGCCGGTTAAACTCCCACTGTTTTTCCCGTCTGCGATCAGTCTCTTCAATAGCCCTTTCCATGGAGCCAGTTATCTGATCGGCATACATTACCACCCGGCCCCTAACATTTCGAGCCGCCCTTCCGATGGTCTGGATTAGAGCAGTATCTGAACGCAGGAAACCCTCCTTATCGGCGTCAAGAATTGCCACCAGAGATACCTCGGGCAGATCCAGTCCCTCCCTGAGCAAATTGATCCCCACCAGAACATCAAAGCTTCCCAGCCTCAGATCTCTGATGATCTCCAAACGCTCAATGGTATCAATATCTGAGTGCAAATAGCGAACATCAATACCGGCCTGCTCCAGATAATGTGTCAGATCCTCAGCCATTTTTTTGGTCAGGGTGGTTACCAGAATCCTTTCACCGGCCTCAATCACCCGCTGGATCTCGTTAATTAAATCATCAACCTGGTTTTTGGTAGGACGCACCACTACCTCGGGATCAACCAGACCGGTGGGGCGAACAATCTGTTCCACCACCTGGCTGGAATGCTGCTCCTCATAGGGTCCAGGGGTGGCAGAAATATATATGGCCTGGGGCACCAGGGCCTCAAACTCATCAAAATTCAAGGGTCTGTTATCAAGGGCACTGGGAAGGCGAAAACCGTGTTCCACCAGCTTCTCCTTGCGGGAGCGATCACCGGCATACATGCCTCCAATCTGGGGAATGGTCATATGTGATTCATCGATTAACACCAGAAAATCCTCAGGTGGAAAGTAGTCCAGAAGGGTGCTGGGCCTGGAACCAGCCGGTCTTCCATCCAGATGACGGGAATAGTTTTCTATTCCTGAACAGAAGCCTATCTGTGACAGCATCTCAATATCGTAACGGGTTCTCTGTTCCAGTCGTTGTGCCTCCAGCAACCGCTCCTCAGACTTTAAATACTTAAGCCGTTCTTCCAGCTCCTCCTCGATGGTTATCAGAGCCCGCCTGACCTTTTCCTCCGGAGTTACAAAATGACTGGCGGGATAAATAGTAATCTCCTCCATGCGATCAAAGATCTCACCGGTCATGGTACTGATCTCACTGATCCGGTCGATCTGATCACCAAAGAGCTCGATCCTCAAAGCTCTGCTACGATAGGCAGGAAAGACCTCAATGGTATCACCCCTGACGCGAAAAGAACCACGCTCCAAAGAAAGATCATTGCGGTTATACTGAATGGCCACCAGATCCCTTAGAATATCGCGGCGCTCATAGATCTTCCCCTTCTCCAGATGGCAGGTAAGATCAAGATAATCTGCTGGAGAACCCAGACCGTAAATACAGGAAACACTGGCCACAATAATTACATCCCTGCGTTCAAAAAGGGCACTGGTGGCTGCCAGGCGCAATCGATCAATCTCCTCGTTGACCGAGGAGTCCTTTTCAATATAGGTATCAGTCTGAGGAACATAGGCCTCAGGTTGATAGTAATCAT
>CAZXKH010000291.1:0-3334 GCA_964641385.1 uncultured Clostridia bacterium
GAAGGATTGATGTGTCTATATGACAGCCTTCTCTTATCAGGGGCCGCCGCCAGTATTATGACCACTGAGCCCGATAATCCATTTGGCTATGGCAGGATTCTGCGCAGTAAGGAGGGAGAAGTACAGGCCATTATTGAAGAGGAGGATGCCAGCCCAGAGGAGCAGGAGATTAGGGAAGTTAATACCGGTACTTACTGTTTTAAGCCTCGTCCTCTCTGGAAGGCCCTACAGGAGCTGGAACCGGACAATGAACAGGGAGAGTACTATCTGACTGATGTCTTCTCTTGTTTTGCTCAGTGGGGAGAAAAAATAGAACCCTATTTCGTGGAAGATCATCGCCATCTGCTGGGAATCAACAATCGATGCCAGCTCTCAGAGGCTGAAGCCTATCTACGTCAAAGGATTAACAAAGGGCACCAGCTGGAGGGAGTGACCATTATCGATCCCCATCAGACCTATATTGAGGCCGGGGTTGAGATTGGTCGGGACGCAGTTATCCATCCCTTCACCTTCCTTAAAGGAAGGACAGTAATTGGAGAGGAGGCAGAGATAGGTCCTCAGACCACCATCATCGATTCCCAAATTGAGAGCGGGGTTAACATCGAACAATCAGTAATCAAGGAGAGTACGGTTGAAAGCGGGGCCACTATTGGGCCCTTTGCCTACCTGCGGCCAGGTGCTCATGTTGGCCGGGAGGCCAAGGTTGGTGACTTTGTAGAGGTTAAGAACTCAAATATCAAGACCGGGAGCAAGGTATCACATCTAAGTTATATTGGTGATGCCACCATTGGTCCGGGCTCCAATGTGGGAGCAGGAACTGTAATCGCCAACTATGATGGGGAGCATAAACATCGAACCAATATTGGTGCTGGTTGTTTTGTGGGTAGCAACTCTACTCTTGTGGCTCCAGTTACCCTGGGCTCGGGTTCCAGGGTGGGAGCCGGGGCAGTAGTAACCAGGAATGTGAAGGAGAATGTTACAGTGATTGGTGTTCCTGCCCGGGAGTACAGAGGAAAAGAAGGGGAGGAATAATAGTATCTAATATGCTCGCAGGAGGTTTAGAAATGCCTACCTATGGTGAAAAACTAAAAATCTTATCAGGAAAAGCAAATCCCAGGCTGGCCCAGGACATCTGCGAATATCTGGATACAGAGCTGGTCAACGCAGATATTTCCAGGTTTAGTGATGGCGAAATTAATATTCAAATCAAAGAAAGTGTCAGGGGAGCAGATGTATTTGTGCTGCAACCCACCTGCCCTCCAGTAAACGAGAACTTAATGGAACTTTTGGTCATCATAGACGCTCTCCGCAGAGCATCGGCCAGAAGGATAACTGCTGTTATACCCTATTATGGTTACGCCCGGCAGGACAGAAAGGCACAGGCCCGTGATCCCATTACTGCCAAGATGGTAGCCAATTTGTTGACCGTGGCAGGTGCCAGAAGAATGCTCTTTGTAGACCTTCATGCAGCCCAGATTCAGGGATTCTTTGATACACCTGTCGATCATTTGCTTGCAGCACCTTTAATTGCAGAATACTTTAAAAAGAAAGAGCTGGAGAATGTAATTATTGTCTCCCCTGATGTGGGGGGAGTAAAGATGGTCAGGGATCTTGCACGCCGGATGCATACTGAGATTGCTATCATAGATAAAAGAAGACCAAAACCAAATGTATCAGAGGTAATGAATGTCATTGGCAGTGTTGAAGATAAAACGGTAATTATCTATGATGATCTGATTGATACAGGAGGTTCTGTTACTGAGGCTGCCTGTACCCTCAAGGAAAGAGGTGCACGTGATGTTTATGTAGGGGCCACCCATGGTGTGCTCTCCGGCCCAGCCATAGACAGGCTTAAAACGGCACCCATTGAAGAAATTGTACTTACTGATACCATTCCCCCGCATAATGTGGAGAAGCTGGATAATCTGACTGTGCTCTCCACAGCCAAGCTGATCGGCAAGGCCATCTGGCGCATATACCAGGATCTATCGGTCAGTGTTTTATTTAAACGAAAATAAAAAAACCTTTGCTTCCTGATGGTGTTGTTGTTATAATAGAGAGGAAAGACTATTAGGATTTAGGTAACAAATATCAATAAGGAGAGGCTAGCGTATGGAAAGAATACAGATGACAGCAGAAGTTAGAGAGGGAACCGGCAAGAAGGCGGCCAGGGATCTCCGCCAGCAGGGTTTGGTTCCTGCCGTGCTCTATGGTCGGGAATGTTCTTCCCTCAGTCTTAAGGTTGACAATAAAAGGCTGCAGAGGTCTTTGGGGCGTAATGCCATTATCGATCTGACCCTTGAAGGAGATGTGGAGGGTGAAGAGCAGAGAACGGTAATGATCAAGGAAGTTCAGCGTGATGTAATAAAGGGCAGTATACTCCATGCAGATTTTCATCAGATTTCTCTGGATGAAAGAATAAACACCAGTGTTCAGATCTCACTGGAGGGCACTCCAGAGGGAGTAAGAGAGGGTGGTGTATTACAGCAGCTGTTACGAGAAATTGAGATTGAATGTTTGCCCACCGATATTCCTGACAGTATTTTGGCAGAGATTGATCACCTGGATATCAATGATTCCATGACAGTGGGAGAACTGGAAAAGCCGGAGGAGGTTGACTTTATAACTTCCCTTGATGAGGTAGTGGTTAACGTTGTTCTGCCTACAGAAGAGGTAGAAGAAGAGATTGAAGAGGAAGAGATACTGGAACCTGAAGTCATAGGTGAAGAACCTGTGCTTGATGAAGAAGAGGCAGAAGAGCTTCCTGAAGAGGATAGGGAGACCCCTGAAGAAGAGGAGTAGTATCGGTAATAATAAAGGCTCTGCACCACTCTGAAGGTGAGGTGCCCTGCTATCCTTTTGATTGCTGGTCTGGGAAATCCAGGATCAAAATATGCAAGAACCAGACATAATGTGGGTTTTAGAGCAATAAGTCTGCTGGCTAAAAGATGGGAGGTTCCTGTTCCCAGACGGCAGGCTCTTTCCCTGGTGGCAAGGGGAAATTATGAGGGTCAAGATGTTATTCTGGCCCAGCCCTTGACCTTTATGAATAGAAGTGGCCGGGCTCTTCATCAGCTGGCTACAAAACACAGCCTGGAGGAGAAGGATATTCTGGTAATCCATGATGATTTAGATCTGGAACCCGGTGAGATAAGGATTCGGCCCGGTGGTGGTGATGGTGGTCATCGGGGAATGCGTTCTGTACAGAATTATTTTTGCGGTAAAAGGCTTCCCAGGCTAAGAATTGGTATTGGAAGGCCACCGGTCAGGGATGCTGTCAGGGATTATGTGCTCAGCGGTTTTTCTCCGGCTGAGGAGGAAAAGATTGCAGAAG
>CAZXKH010000292.1:0-3330 GCA_964641385.1 uncultured Clostridia bacterium
GACAAATAAAGTCAATTATTTTGGGATAACAATACTCCCGCCATTTTTTTAATACTGGTAAAACGTAATTATCCTTCAATTTATCAGCCAAACTATCTCTATACTCACGAGCCTGATCTTTATCTTCCCATCTATTAAGGGTTACTCTTAAACTTGCTTCGAAAAGAGATAGGATTTTTAGTCGATTCAAATCTTTATTGGTGTCCAGATAACTCAAATAATTGTTAGCCCTAAGAACTGTATTCTGAAGATTATCATAACCCCTTGGGGGTTCATGGTCAGGAATAAACTGAAGAGCATTATCAACAAATTCGGCTACAGCATCCAGAGCAGGTTTCAGATCGGGTTTGGGCCTTTCTTCAGCTGCAACACTTATCTCCGGGTACTGGTTTAGAAGCTGGAAAGGTTTTTTTAATTCCAGTGGCGAAACACCAATCTCCGATAAGTTATGCAACATCTTAGGATGATCAAGCTTCACTGAAAGGAGATAATTATCCCAGACTTCATTTAAGAACAACTCCTGTTCAAGATCCTCCAGCTCCTGAAACTCAGGATCAAGACCAAACTCTACCGGCCTCTCACGCAGAAGACGAGCGCAGAAGGAGTGTATTGTACCGATGTAGTACCTGTCAAGACTGTTAAGTGCTTCTCCTAATTTTTTCTTATCGGCATTAGAGGAAGACCTGTACTGCTTCTCAAGCATACTCTGGATGCGTTCTCTAAGTTCAGAAGCAGCCCTGCGGGTAAAGGTAATAGCTGCAATACTTCCCGGCTGATGTTTACCAGATTTAATGAGTGAGACAAAGCGGGTTACAAGACTGGTGGTCTTCCCCGAACCGGCACCGGCTTCAACCATAAAGGTTGTGTCAAGATCTGATGCTATTCTATCTCTTGCCTGCTGGTCAGAGAGTTTATTATTCATAACTATTGAGCCTCCTTAGCCCCTCTAAAGCACTGGACTGATAATAGAGCTCAGTCAGGGCATCGCCCTTTTGTCGATCACATAAGAGATCCTTATAATCACAAATATTGCAATCTGTATTATCATTATCAAAGGGTCCGGCCGGGAAGAAACCCTGTGACACTGTTTCCAACAAAATACCGATTATTTCTAACACCTTATTTCTTTTTTCAGAGCTACGCATAAACCGGCCCTGCCCTTTAAGGGACGAAAAGAGATAGCCGGAATAGTTTACAGAAGTATCTGCGCCCATTAGTTCCTCAAAGGCCAGAGCATATAAAGCATGCTGAAGCTGCTTTCCACGCTTAAAATAATCCTTATCGCTGAAAGAATAGGTGCTGCCAGTCTTATAATCAACTATATTGTACTCCCCTTTACTAAGGATATCCACCCGATCAATTTTACCCGCCAGAGCTATTTTATCCTCAGAGGAAAGCACCAGTTCCACATTACCCATCTTTCCAAGTTCCTGGTGGCATTGATCCTTTCCAAAGCTGAGTTCAAAATAGCGGGGGGTAGAATCCTTACTCTTTTCTTCTTCACTGGCAAGAAAAAAACGACAGGATTGCTTTATTTCATCCATTTCCAGCTGATAAACCAGCTGACTGGGAGAAGGAAGCTCTTCCTGCAGCTTTTCTGCCCTTTCTTCTGCCAGTCGATAAATTAGATCTTCATGGAGCTTAAGACTGGGGTTTTCTCCTTGCTTTTTAATCCTTTGATAGAACTCCTCATAAACCCTGTGAAGTAAAATACCCCGAGATAGGCTATCAAGCCAGCTTCCGGTATCACGTTCTATATCCTCGGGAGGACTAATCCTGAGGATATATTTACAAAAATAACCGAAGGGACACTTTGCCATCTGCTCCAGCATACTGGCAGAAGTTACTAATCTTTTATTCCTCCGGGGGTCAACAAGCTTCGCATCCACTGCTACCTTACCGTTGTATTCATTGAATTGATCTCCATACCTTAGCTTTAAAGCCAAATTTCCCCTATCAAGCCCAGGATATAGTTTTTTCAGGAAATCACTCCTTGTTATACCTCTCCCCTGATCACCCATATAAAGCCAAAATTCTGCTTCATCCAAAACCTCTTCTTCATCACAGGGAATAAAATCAAAGTAATTATCCAGGTTTTGAACAAGATCACTGTAATCAAGCTGTGGGTTTCTATGTTTTAAACGATAGGCCTGTAATAATAAAGGAGAAGGGGCAAGCTTCCTGTTCTCATAGGTATCATAGTTGGAATAACTGAGATATAAATTTTTGCAGGATGAGGCCATAACCCGATTTAGTTTATAAACCTTCTCCAAAATCTGATTGTTTTTTATATCAAGCCCTTTAATCTGCTCCCGTTCAGAGTTTAAGAGCACCGGATCCTCAATCTCGGTTCCCGGAAATTTATTTACATCAAGGCCTACTACAAAAATGTTTTCCCGTTCAGTCCAAATACCCTGTTGATAGGAGGTGATATGCAGATGTCCGGGCTGAGGAGTAGAAACCCCAACCCTCTCACCACTAACCAGATCCTTCAAATAATTTAGTGCTGAATCTATTTCAAGCATATAATCTGAGTCTTTACTAAAGATAGAGAGGCGATCGATAATAGCCTCCCTGGCCTCTGCATCATGCTTGCCTGCAATTTTTGCATATTTTTTAAGGACCTGAATTAACCACTCGGCTAAAGAAGACAGATTAACTTTATCCCTTTCTTTATCCATGGGCAGATCCTCAACTAATACTTTTATGATACTATTAAGTCCCTTTAATCCTTTAATTCTCTGCTTTAAATAACCATTTTCCCCTTGATTCTGTTTTTCTTGACAGCCTTTTAGCTTCTTCTCTATCAACGATTTATAGCGTTGCTTACCCCACCCCACTCCCAGCTCACGCAAGAGCTTTGCTTCTTGATAAGGGTGTGAGTCAGAATTCAGATCTGTCTTAAAAACACCTCCAGTTAATATATCATACAGGATCCTGGCACTAAAGTCTTCATTAATCCAGGTTATCAGACTAAAATATATCCGACCTGGTCTGGTATTTCTGATATCTACCCCTTGGCCAAAGGTCAGCTGAAGCTCTTCCTTCTGTGAAAAATCATAGAGTAGCTGACTATATGGCTCTCTGGCGGTATAAAGAACTGCTGTCTGATCTAAGGGGATTCCTGCTCGTTTAATTTGCCTAAAAATACCTTTAATCTCATTGATCTCACCATAGCTACTGTTAATAATTATCTTTGGAGACTTAATCTTTTCTGGAAGCTCTTCTAAATCATAAAGAAAGCTGAAGGCCTGATGATCTGGACTACTTATAGTTTCAAAAGCATCATCGACATTATGCTGAGCATAGTAGTTTGATCTTTTAAGTCCA
>CAZXKH010000293.1:0-3321 GCA_964641385.1 uncultured Clostridia bacterium
TTTCATTCTTTTTCTATATTAAGCAAAATAAATCCTGCCTGAAAACAAAAAAATCCCATCTATAATTAAATTTTAAAGAGATAAAAGAATCATTGCAATTTATTTATCACAGCATCCCTGATTTTAATTTGTCGATTTAATTGATCCTGTGCTATAATAATCTTGATCAAAGAATACTATATATCTGCTTGTTAAAGGGAGGAGATAATGGTGAAGGCCATGGTCCTCAGAGGCATCAGAGCGCTTGATCAGGAAGCAAAACCACTGGAACTAATGGAAATGGAGAGACCCAAACCGGAAAGAGATCAGCTGTTAATCAGGATCCTAGCCTGTGGAATCTGTCATACTGAACTGGATGAGATAGAGGGAAGGGCTGCTCCACCTCAGTTCCCCATTATCCTTGGGCATCAGGCCGTGGGAGAGGTGGTTGAAAGAGGAGCAGAAGTTAGAGACTTTGCAGTTGGAGACCGGGTTGGAGTAGGATGGATCTATTCCACCTGTGGCAGCTGCTCCTACTGTAGAGAGGGCAGGGAAAACCTTTGCCAGTATTTTAAGGCTACCGGCAGGGATGAGCATGGTGGTTATGCCGAATATATGACCCTTCCAGAAATCTCTGCTCATCAGATCCCAAAAAAATTCTCCCACATAGAGGCTGCTCCCCTGCTCTGTGGAGGCAGTATTGGCTTCCGTTCCCTGCGCCTAACTGAGATTGAAGATGGTGACAACCTGGGCCTAACCGGTTTTGGAGCCTCAAACCATCTGGTATTGAAGATGGCCCGACACAGATACCCAAAAAGCAGGATCTTTGTCTTTGCTCGCAGGGAAAAGACAAGGGACTTTGCCCGCCAGCTGGGTGCCTCCTGGGCCGGTGACACCGAAGAGAACTGCCCGGAACCACTGCAGGCCATCATCGATACCACTCCAGTTTGGAAACCAGTAGTAGAGGCTCTAAAAAACCTGCAGCCAGGTGGCAGACTGGTGATCAATGCCATCCGCAAGGAGGATGTTGATAGAGATTATCTCTTAAAGCTCAACTACCAGAAACACCTCTGGCATGAGAAGGAGATTAAATCAGTGGCCAATGTAACTCACAGTGATATCGCCCAGTTTTTACCCCTGGCAGCAGAGATCCCAATCAAAGCAGAGGTTAAAACATATCCCTTAGAGGAGGCCAACAGAGCCCTCCTTGACCTGAAAGAAGGCCGTGGAAAAGGAGCCAGAGTGCTGGTCATGGATAGTTAGGATTATAACTGGGAAAGGGTATTAATAGAGAACCCTTTCCCCCTTTATTTTCTATTATCCCACCTGATCCCACATAATTGTTTTTTCATTTTCCTTCCTGAAGTACTTTTTCCCTTCAGTTCCTCTTTTTTTGCCAAACACAAAAAATCCCCGTTGTTTACATTAAATTTACATTTTGTTTGGCGTTTGTTCGAAGGAATTGCCAGGGTTATCCGGAATTAAAAAATATATAGCATACAGCATGCTGTATTTCAAATTTAACATTCTGGATATTGTTAAAACCCATTAACCTTAAGGAGGTGGCATGGCTATAAGCTAAATTTATCATTGTTTACCTATCAGTTGACCTATCAATAATAGCAATCTAAAAACACAAGGAGGTTTAATAATGAAACAAAAAATATGTTACGCACTTATTATTGCAGTTGCAATTTCTCTTATTTTTGCAGGATCCAGTAATGTTCAGGCAGATGAGTTTCCAGAAGAGGACATCCACTGGTTGGTACCCTTTACCTCCGGCTCAGGTGCCGATATTTTTGCCAGGAACCTGGCCAGAGCAGCGGAAGAACACCTGGGAGTCTCAATTGCTGTCGAAAATAGAGCAGGTGGTGCAGGAGCAGTGGCAGTCAGCTATGCCCTTACTCAACCCACTGATGGCCATACAGTCTTTACTCATTCCTCAACTCTACCTATAGCCATGGCAGGAGGACAGCTTCCTTTCTCCATGGATGTTATTCAACCCATTGCCAGTATTAATGCCGATCCATTAACACTTTCAGTGCCCGTAGATAGCCCCTTTGAAACACTGGATGATTTCGTTAGTTATGCGAAAGAGAATCCGGGAGAACTGCTGATTGGAGGAACTGCAACCGGAGGAACCCATAATGTCATGTGGCTGCATTTTGAAAACATTGCCGGTATTGAAACAGAATGGGTTGCCTATCCCGGTGGATCAGAGGCAGTAATGGGTCTATTGGCCAAGGAAACAGATGCTCTGGTTACCACAACCTCCAATGCCGGTCCTCAGGTTGATGGAGGAGAATCGCGATATCTGGGTGTAGGACTTACAGAAGAAGAAGGCGAGAAAATGGGTGTTCCCACCTTTAAAGGGCAGAACTATGATTTTGAAGCACAGCTCTGGCGTGGAGTCTTTGCCATCGATGGCGTACCTGAGGAACGAATAGAAGTTCTGCAGGAAGCCCTTAGAAAGGCAACTCAGGAAGCAGTATTTACTGATTATATGGAAGACTTTGAGCAGTTTGATTTCTTCCTGGAGGCAGATGAATTTGGCAATCTGCTCAATGAAACCTATGAAATGGCACGTGATATACTGGATGCAGAATAAGCATTAAGATCATTTAACCCCCTGTATTATTTTATCTTCAGGGCTTCTAGCATCTACTCACTAATACCCGGTTAAGATACAATAATTACCAGGCCCTTGAAGCCCTGAAACTTTCTTTTTACCATCTAAATCCTATTTTTTAGCTTAAAGTTATTTAACTGGGGCCTTAGGCTCCTCCTCTCTTTAAGAGAGCGGATATCTATTATTGATGTCAAGAGCAATAGTCTGCAAATTAAGTTTTAGGATCAAAAAGTGGGGAGATATTTATGATAAAGTTTAAATATATCTGGGGAAACATCATGGTTCTGTTAATGTTTATCCTGATCGGAGTAGTCTTTCTTGTAAAAGCAAGGGCCTTTCCTGAACCGGTTGGTGCCGAACTGGGACCTGCTGTCTTCCCCTCTTTAATTAGCTGGGGAATGATAATTCTTAGCAGCATCTTACTGGTAAAAAACATCTACCAGTTAATATCTATGAAAACCAAAGATGATCTCAGTGAGGTTATTCTTAAAGAAGGCAAAAGACTTCTTATTGTGATACCTATTATCTTTCTATATATCCTTCTTATCTCCCGTCTCGGTTTTATAGTCTCTACCCTGTTGCTGTTGATTATTCTCTTTAATATGCTGGATCTTAGAAAGGGTGCAACCTCTATCAAAACCCGAATGATCAATGTATTAATTGCCTGTCTATCCACTATCGTCATCTACCTCCTGTTCGTAAATATTTTCAGT
>CAZXKH010000294.1:0-3306 GCA_964641385.1 uncultured Clostridia bacterium
AAAAGCCGGAGGAGCTGATCGTCTATGGCGGTAACGGAAGGGCTGCTCGCTCCTGGGAGGCCTATCGGGAGATAGTAAAGAGCCTTAAGGAACTGGAGGATGATGAAACCCTTCTGGTCCAGTCCGGTAAGCCTGTGGGGATCTTTAAGACTCATTCCCGGGCACCCCGGGTGCTGATCTCCAATGCCATGCTGGTTCCAGCCTGGGCCAGCTGGGAGGAGTTTCGCCGCCTGGAGAGGATGGGACTGACCATGTACGGTCAGATGACTGCCGGCAGCTGGATTTATATCGGTACCCAGGGCATCCTGTAGGGAACCTACGAGACCCTGGCCGAATGTGCCCGGCAGAGCTTTGATGGTTCACTGGCGGGCAAACTGGTCTTAACAGCTGGCCTGGGAGGTATGGGGGGAGCCCAGCCTCTGGCCATCACCATGAATGGTGGAGTGGCCATTGTGGTTGAGGTGGATGAGGCCCGTATCGATAGAAGAATCGAAGAGAAGTACTGTCATCAGAAGGCCACCTCCCTTTCAGAAGCCCTGAAAATGGCAGAGGAGGCCCTTAAAAAGAAGGAACCACTCTCCATCGGTCTTTTGGGAAATGCAGCCGATCTCTTTCCCCAGTTCGTGGAGGAGGGAGTAATTCCCGATGTGGTAACTGATCAGACCTCAGCCCATGATCTGCTGGAGGGTTATATTCCAGCCGGTTTTTCCTTACAGGAGGCCAGTGAACTGAGGGAGAATGATCCTGAAAGTTACCAGAATGAGGCCCTGTCATCTATCGCCAGGCATGTCCGGGCCATGCTCAGGCTGCAGGATAAGGGAGCCATTGTCTTCGATTATGGTAATAACATCAGAGCCCAGGCAGAGAAGAAGGGGGTAGAGAATGCCTTTGATTTCCCCGGTTTTGTACCGGCTTTTATCCGGCCCCTCTTCTGTGAGGGCAAGGGACCCTTTCGCTGGGCGGCCCTTTCCGGTGACCCTGAGGATATTTACCGTATCGACCGGCTGCTTCTGGATCAATTCTCTGAGGATCAAGCCCTTGTGCGCTGGATTAAGATGGCCCAGCGGGATGTAAAGTTCCAGGGGCTGCCTTCACGTATCTGCTGGCTGGGCTATGGTGACCGGGCCAGGCTGGGCACCATGATCAACAGGCTGGTCCGCAAAGGAGAGCTTAAAGCACCGGTGGTTATAGGTCGTGATCATCTGGATACCGGTTCTGTGGCCTCTCCCAACCGGGAGACAGAGGGTATGAAGGATGGCAGTGATGCCATCGCCGACTGGCCCATCCTCAATGCCCTGTTAAACAGTGTGGCCGGTGCCAGCTGGGTTTCAGTACACCACGGTGGGGGAGTTGGAATCGGATACTCCATCCATGCCGGTATGGTGGTGGTGGCCGATGGAAGTGAGGAAATGGATGAAAGACTGGAGCGGGTATTAACTACCGATCCGGGCATTGGAGTGGCCCGCCATGCCGATGCCGGCTACCGGCGTGCTCAAAGGACAGCTGAGAATAAAGGAATTAAGATACCAATGGGAGGTAATAGTGATGTCTAAAATAATGCAGTGTGTGCCCAATTTTAGTGAGGGTCGGAGACCGGAGGTTGTAGAGGAGATCGTTGATGCCTTTCGCAAAGAACAGGGGGTTAAGCTCCTTGATTACTCCTCTGATGAGGATCATAACCGTTCGGTTGTTACCCTGCTGGGAGAACCTGAGGCCCTGAAAGAAAGTGTTCTGGAGGCAGTAAAGAGGGCCCGGGATCTGATCAATATGGAGGAGCATGAGGGTGGACATCCCCGCCTGGGAGCAACAGATGTGGTGCCCTTTATCCCCATCTCCGGAGTGACCATGGAGGACTGTCAAGAAATGGCAGCTGAAGTGGCTGAGGCCATCAATGAAAGGCTGGAGATTCCCACCTATCTATACGGTGAAGCCGCCCGCGAATCTGGACGGGAGAACATCTCTCAGGTCAGAAGGGGTGAGTACGAGGGCTTAAAGGAAGCCATTAAGAAGAGTGATCGCCACCCTGATTTCGGGGAACCGGCCCTTCATCCCACGGCTGGAGCCACCATGGTGGGGGCCAGGATGCCGCTGGTGGCCTTTAACGTTAACCTGGATTGCAGTCGGATGGAGGTTGCCGACAGGATAGCACGCAATATCAGGACCAGTGGTGGTGGTCTGGTTAACATCAAGGCCATGGGGGTCAACTTAGAAGAGAGGAATATAGTTCAGATCTCTATGAATGTGGAAAACTACCTTGAGACCCCACTGCACCGGGTCTTTGAACTGATCAGAGTGGAGGCAGCAAGGTTCGGAGTCTCGATTCTGGAGAGCGAGATAGTGGGGTTAGTCCCCATGGAGGCCCTGGTGCTGGCTGCCGGACACTACTTACAGCTGGGGCAGCTGGATGATAAGCAGATCTTAGAAAACAACCTACTGGCTGAATAAAGGAGGGGTTAATGATGGAAGCGGCCGATCTGGTAATTATCAATGCCCGTGAAATGCTGACCATGAGCAGTGAGGGTAAGGGGCCTCGCTGTGGCGATGAGATGGAAAATTTGGGAATTATAGAAGGGGCTGCCCTGACCGTCACCGACGGGGAGATCAGCTGGGTGGGAAAAACAGAGGAACTTCCAGAAGAGCTGATTAGTGTTAACAGAACCACCATTATTGATGCTGAGGGGAAAACCGTGATGCCAGGGATCATTGAACCACATACCCATCTTGTCTTTGGTGGTTCCCGGGAAGATGAGCTGGCCATGCGCCTTCAGGGACATTCCTACCTGGAGATCCTGCAGTCCGGTGGTGGTATCCTGAGCACAGTCCAGGCTACCAGGGAGGCTACAGATGCACAGCTAAAAGAAGCGGCTCTTAAACATCTACAGCAGTTAATGCAGCAGGGAATAACTACCCTTGAGGCCAAGAGCGGTTACGGTTTGACAGTGCAGGATGAGCTGCGCTGCCTGCAGCTGATCAATGAACTGGATGAAGAGTGCTGGGTGGATATAATTCCCACCTTTCTGGGGGCTCATGCTCTGCCCCCTGAATACAGTGATTCCCGGGAGGATTATTTACAGCTGGTCATTGAAGAGATGATACCTGAGGTCAAAGAAAGGAAACTGGCTCGTTTCTGCGATGTCTTCTGTGAGGAGGGGGTCTTCAGTGTGGAGGAATCCCGCCAGGTACTCAGGGCAGCCCGTGAGGCGGGACTGGGACTTAAAGTACATGCTGATGAGATAGTGCCCCTGGGTGGAGCCCAGCTGGCAGCAGAGATGGGAGCTATTTCAGCCGAACACCTGCTGCAGATCA
>CAZXKH010000295.1:0-3304 GCA_964641385.1 uncultured Clostridia bacterium
ATGACTGTTAGGGGCTGGCGCTGGATTTATTGGGAGGATAATGCTATCCTGAATGAAAAGGGAGAAATAATTGAAATTCAGGGTGTGGGGAGAGATATCACAGAGTTTAAAATGGCTGAGAGGAAACTGAAGGAGAACGAGGAGAAATACCGCACCCTCTTTGAACAGGCCGGTGATGGAATTTTCCTGGCAGATGGTGATAATAATTTTATTGATGTTAATGAACTGGGCTGTCAGATGCTTGGCTACAGCAGAGAGGAAATCCTAAGTAAATCCATTCTGGATTTGATTAGAGAAGAGGATCAAGAGACACTCAGGGATAACTATCAAAAGCTTAATCAGGGCAAGATCGTTAATCAGGAGATGGAGCTGCTTGACAGTAAGGGGAAGGCTATCGATGTTGCTATCTCCAGCAGAAAACTCACTGATGGCAATTACCTGACCATCACCCGTGATATCACAGAGCGCAAAAGGGCCCAGAAAAAGCTGGAATCCTATACCAGGGAGATTGAGCTGAAAAACATTGAACTGGAGCAGGCCAAAACCCAGGCTCTTCAGGCTTCCAAGGCCAAATCTGATTTTCTGGCCACCATGAGCCATGAGATCCGGACCCCCATGAACTCTATTATTGGGATGGCTGACCTGCTGGCAGACACCCAGCTCAATGAAGACCAGCGTGAATATGTACGTATCTTCAATATGGCCGGAAATAATCTTTTGGGACTGATCAATGATATTCTGGATCTTTCCAAGATAGAAGCAGGGCATATTGAGCTGGAAGAGAAGGGATTTAATCTTAGAGAGATGGTGGAGAGAGTGGCAGAGATGATGGCCTTCAGGGCCCATAAGAAGGGCCTTGAACTAACCTATCATCTGGACCCTGAAGTGCCTGATTATCTTGATGGAGATGAAGCAAGGTTAAGACAGATCCTAATCAATATTATTGGAAATGCTGTTAAGTTCACTGAGGAAGGAGAAGTGGCCCTGGAGATTACACCTAAGCGTAGGATGAGAGTTAAGGGGCAGGAGAAAATAGAGCTAATCTTTTCAATTACAGATACAGGGATTGGTATTCCAGTGGAGAAACAGAAGCAAATCTTTTCCAGCTTTACTCAGGCTGATTCATCCAGTACCAGAAAACATGGTGGTACCGGACTGGGTCTTACTATCTCCAAAAACTTGGTGGAACTGATGGATGGTGAGATGTGGGTAGATAGTGCACCTGATGAAGGGAGTACCTTTTACTTTACTGCCACCTTTGTCCTTGGCAAAGATGTCCCAGCAGATGAAACCAATAATATAGAAGATTTTGATCTGGAGGGTCTAAAGATCCTTGTAGTGGATGATCATGCCTCCAATCGTTTGCTTTTAGATGAGATGCTTTCTGCCAGGGGGGCAGTAATAACTAAGGTGACTGAAGGCAAAGAGGCAATAGCTGAATTAAAAGAGAAGGGATCTCAGTACCGGCTCCTGCTCCTCGATCTCCGTATGCCTGATATGAACGGTTGCCAGGTGGCTGCGTATGTAAGAGAAGAATTGAAGCTCAATCATCTAAGTATTATAATTCTATCCTCTGACTATCACCGCCAGCAGGGATTTAAAAGTTCTGCTTTTACAGATTATATTGATGATTTTATGGTCAAACCAATTCGTAGAAAAGATCTCTATGAGGTTATTTCCAGGGTGCTGGACCAGGCCCCTTCCCGGGAAGCTGGAAAGGAGGTTTCAGCAGCTGAAGAGGAAGATACTGCTGATCTCAATGTAGGAGATGATCTTTCAATCCTGCTGGTGGAGGATAATGAGGATAATAGATTTCTCATTGAAGCCTTTCTCAAATCAACTCCCTATCGGCTAAGAATGGTTGAAAATGGTGCTGAGGCGGTGGATGAGTTTAAAAAGGGTGGTTTTGACCTGGTACTGATGGATATTCAGATGCCAGTGATGGATGGCTACACTGCAACCAGAACAATCAGGCAGTGGGAGCAGGAGAAGGGGTTAGAACCAACTCCCATTATTGCTTTAACAGCCTACGCAATGAAGGATGATATTGAAGAATCCTTTAATGCCGGGTGTGATGATCACCTGGCCAAACCAATTAAAAGAGATGAGCTGCTGTCAGTAATCAAAGGATTCACGGATTAGAGAATATATTTCATCTCTAATTATTCATCAGTGATAGATATTCTGGTTTCGGGGAGGTAAGTAAGATCGGTATTTTAATTGTCGATGATGCTGAAGATATGAGGGTTCTTTTGTCTCATTATCTGAAAAACAACCATGATCCCCTATTTTATGCTGCTTCTGCCGAGGAGGCCTTTGAGGTCCTTGGAATTGGTGATCAGGAGGCTGCGGGTAGTATAGATCTGGTATTGCTGGATATTATGCTTCCCGGCATTGATGGTATTGAGACCTGTAAAAGAATAAAAGAGGTAGAGAAGTACTCAGATGTTCCAGTGATTATGGTCACGGCCCGCACTGACCTGGAGTATATAGAGCGCGCCTTCAATGCTGGTGCCCTGGACTATATTCAGAAACCGGTGCGCAAAATAGAGCTTCTGGCCCGGGTAAACTCTGCTCTCAGACTGAGAAGGGAGATGAAGGAAAGGAGGGAAAGAGAAGAGGAGCTGGAGATAATTACAAGCCTGCTGGAGGATGCCAATCGAGAACTGGAAAAAATGGCCTCCATTGACGGCCTAACTGGTCTGGCCAATAGAATGCTATTTGACAAATTCCTGGACCGGGAGTGGAAGTCTGCCCTGAGAGAGGATAAAAAACTGGCTCTAATTATGCTTGATATCGATTTTTTTAAATACTATAATGATTTTTACGGTCACCAGGCAGGGGATGAGTGTTTAAAAAGATTGGCTAAAAAACTGGATGAAATCACTTATCGTCCTCGTGATCTGGCTGCTCGTTATGGTGGGGAAGAGTTTGCAGTTATTATGCCTGATACTGATATCCAGGGGGGTATTAAGGTAGCAGAAAGAATAAGGAGTGGGGTAGAGTCAATGGAGATTCCACACGAGAAATCAAAGGTATCCGGGTATGTTACCGTAAGTGTGGGAGTGGCAATCGCCCTGCCTGGTAATGAAGAGGGGGTGGAGGCTTTGATTAATGCTTCCGATCAGGCCCTCTATCTGGCTAAAAACGATGGAAGAAACAGGGTCAAATTTGATGGCAAGGTCGTTAATTGATAGTTGATGAGGAAGCTTGCATTTTTAATTCTTATTCTTAATTAATAACCCTACTTTACTACCAGCGTAAAACTATTTAGATACTATAAATATATGCATTGGATACCTTC
>CAZXKH010000296.1:0-3242 GCA_964641385.1 uncultured Clostridia bacterium
AATGCTGGTGCTCATCCCCACAGCTATACCGCTGGAGCCGTTAACGAGTAAATTAGGGACCCTGGAGGGCAGTACTGAGGGCTCCTTCAGGCTACCGTCAAAGTTATCTTCGAAGTCAACTGTCTCCTCCTGAATATCCTGAAGCATCTCCTCTGCCAGGGGAGCAAGCCTGGCCTCAGTATATCGCATGGCCGCCGGACTGTCGCCATCAATAGAACCATAGTTGCCATGGCCATCAATCAAGAGGTAACGCTGGCTAAAATCCTGAGCCATCCGAACCATGGCATCATAGACTGCTCTATCGCCATGTGGATGATACTTACCAAGTACCTCACCAACTATTCGCGCTGATTTTTTATGGGGCTGGTCGGATTTTAAGCCCAGTCCCATGGCTGCATAGAGGATCCTCCTGTGTACCGGTTTTAAGCCATCCCTGATATCGGGAAGGGCCCTGCTAATAATTACACTCAAAGAGTAGTTCAAATAGGATTCCTGCATCTTGTCCTCAATTGCAACATTATCTATCTGCTGTGCCATAATAAAACCCCTTTCCAAAATAAATAAGCCTGATTCTGCAACCAATAAAAAGTGTTTTTCACAAACTATTATACTGCTATTGCTAAATGATTAACAATTATTATTTCATGAAAAGTATATGCTTTACTTATATTCACCTCCAAATATATGAAAAAATGAAGGAAAAATAGGATCTAAGACTAAATAATAAGAGTAAAGGATTTTAATTTATAATCTTTAACCATGGAAATAAAAAATCCTTTAATTATTCTCCTCTTGCTGATAGTTTAAATATTTCTATTATCATTATACTATAGAGAAGTGGTTTTGCAATCATTGGGGAGGTAATTAATCCTTCTTTTATGAAGACCAAAGATTCTTATAGATATCTAACTGGTTATAATGGGAAATATTTGATATAATATAGGATGCTGCAAAAACAAAGAGTAAGGCAGGGATCAAGATGTCACTATTTGATGAAACCAGCTATAATGCTGATCATATTCAGGTTTTAGAGGGTCTGGATGCTGTAAGAAGAAGACCCGGGATGTATATTGGTGGTACCGACATTAAGGGTCTACACCATCTGATCTGGGAAGTTGTCGACAACAGTATTGATGAATTTCTGGCCGGACACGGTGATCTGGTGGAGGTTATCCTCAAAGAAGACAACCAGGTGACAGTTAGAGATAATGGGCGGGGAATCCCAATTGATGTTCATGATGAGACAGGCCTGCCGGCAGCTGAAGTAGTACTTACCACCCTGCATGCAGGTGGTAAGTTCAAAAAGGGCAGCTACCAGATAGCCAGTGGTCTCCATGGGGTGGGAATCTCGGTTGTTAATGCCCTTTCTGCCTGGCTGGAAATAAGGATCCATCGAGATGGCTTCTGTTATTATCAGAAATACAAGCAGGGAAGACCGCTGGCAGAGCTAAAAAAGGAAAAAAAGAGTAATAACAGTGGAACAGCAATCTCCTTTCAACCAGATACCGAGATCTTTGATCAAAATGACTTTAAGTTTGAACTAATTGCCTCCAGGTTACAGGAATCGGCCTTTCTAAACCCCGGTTTAAAGATCAGGCTCCTTGATCTAAGAACAGAAGAGGAGGAGGTAAGGGAGAGAAACTTCTGCTACCAGGGAGGATTAAAGGCCTTTGTCCAGTACCTTAATGAGAATAGGAAGCCCCTCACTGAGAATGTATTTTTCATGTCCAGGGAAGAGGAAGAAAGCTTTCTAGAGGTAGCCCTCCAGTACAATGAAAGCTTTGATGAACGGATCTATGCTTTCTGTAATAACATTAAGACTTCAGAGGGAGGATATCATCTAACAGGCTTTAAATCAGCGGTTACCAAGGCCATCAATAACCATGCCAAGAACAACAAACTCCTCAAGCAGTCAGATCCCAGCCTTACCGGCAATGATCTGCGGGAAGGATTGACAGCAGTCCTGCACCTGAAGATACCTGAACCACAGTTTGAGGGCCAGACCAAGTCCAAGCTGGGTAACAGTGAGGTGCGAAGCCTGGTTGAAAAGCTGGTCTATGAAGACCTCTCCTACTTTCTGGATACAAACTCTGAGCTGGCAGAAAAGATTGTCAAGAAGGGACTGCAGGCAGTTAGAGCCAGAAAGGCCTCCCAGAAGGCCAAGGAGTTAACCAGAAGAAAGACCGGAATCAGCAATAACTCACTTCCGGGTAAGCTGGCAGACTGCACCAGCAGAAAACCGGCCAATTCAGAAATTTTTCTGGTAGAGGGTGATTCTGCTGGCGGCTCAGCCAAGCAGGGAAGAAAGAGAGAGTTTCAGGCCATCCTGCCACTGAAGGGCAAAATATTGAATGTGGAGAAGGCAAGACTGGACAGGATTTTAAACAACAAGGAAATAGCTACAATTATCACCGCCCTGGGGACAGGGATTGGAGAAAACTTTGATGCCGATAAACTTCGCTATCACCGGGTTATTATCATGACTGATGCCGATGTTGATGGTGCCCACATCTGCACTCTTATTCTTACCCTTTTCTACCGCTATATGCCGGAACTGATAGCCAGAGGTCATATCTATGTGGCCCAGCCACCACTCTATCGCCTTACCAGTGGTAAAAAGCAGGCCTATCTTTATTCTGATCAGGAACTAAAAGAGCATCTTAAGCAGCTGGGTGAAAAAAAGTACCATCTTCAACGTTACAAGGGACTGGGAGAGATGGATCCGGCCCAGCTCTGGAAGACCACCATGGATCCAGCCACCCGAAACCTGCAGAAGGTTGTTATTCAGGATGAAATGGAGGCCGATCAGATCTTCTCCCGCCTGATGGGTTCAAGGGCAGAAAAAAGACGGGAATTCATTTTTGAGAATGCTGAAATGGCTGAAAACCTGGACGTTTGACATTCTTTCTGTGCCTGCATGTCCTTAAAAACCAGGATCTGATAATAGTTTCGGTACTAAAACATCAAAAAAGAGGCAGGTATGACTCAAAGCTCAGACCCTCCTGAGATAGTCTTCTAAACATTTTTCTAGTCCCAGCAATAATGCTGAGCCAGGCACTCAAACTCACGAGCTATTACCATCTAAGCTGATTGGTGTTCTAAATATGCTATCCTTCTACTTGCAATTTGATCAGTGTGGATATGGTT
This sequence comes from uncultured Clostridia bacterium, assembly GCA_964641385.1. GTDB lineage: Bacteria > Bacillota > Halanaerobiia > CAZXKH01 > CAZXKH01 > CAZXKH01. The sequence goes on from CAZXKH010000296.1 coordinate 3,148, forward strand.
TCTACATCCACAATAATACAGGTTTCCTTTACCTAAATCTAGCCGAGAAAGCCTCGCTGATGTAATCGGCGGGGATGAATCGGCGGTCATCTTCA
>CAZXKH010000297.1:0-3239 GCA_964641385.1 uncultured Clostridia bacterium
CGAGAAACCAGTAGACATTATTAACAACGGCTTAATTGCCGGGATGAGTATTGTAGGTGACAGATTTAAGAAGGCAGAAATGTACGTGCCTGAAGTACTAATGGCAGCCAAGGCCATGAAGGGCGGTATGGAAATTGTAAAGCCCTTGCTAGCTGAAGGCGAACAGGAGGCCGCCTCCAAGGTTCTGCTGGGAACTGTAAAGGGCGACCTGCATGATATCGGTAAGAACCTGGTGGGTATGATGATGGAGAGTGGCGGTTTTGAAGTCATCGATATGGGAGTGGATATTACTCCTGAAGACTTCGCCAAGAAGGTAAAGGAAGAGAAGCCTGATTTTCTTGGTCTCAGCGCCCTGCTGACCACTACCATGCTGGCCATGCGTGAAACCATTGAAGTTCTGGAAGAGGAAGGACTCCGCGACTCTGTAAAGATTATTATCGGTGGAGCACCGGTTACCTCTGATTTTGCTGATGAGATTGGCGCAGATGGCTATGCTCCAGATGCAGCTTCAGCAACTGAGCTGGCAGAAAAGTTATTAGAAGCCTAGATAGAAGAGTACCTTTGAAGAAAATAAAAATATAAAATAGAACATATAAAAACCCTGGTACAGGCACCAGGGTTTTTTATATGTAATTAATTTATTTTCTTCTGCAGGCAGATGTCAAATTAGATGATCTGGAGCAATAACAATTAGCATTTGCTTACAATCGATAATCCTGTTAAAATATAAGGTAAAGGTAAAAAAGAGAGTTGGAAACAGCTGATGAAGGGGGAACTTAGATTACAAACTACTGGTGAGAACTAGCACTGAGAGCAGCTGGATTTAATATTTTCTTGGACTGCGATCAATAATTACCAGGGATTAGGAAAGGGAAAGAGGGTAGATATATGTTTTCCGGTCAAAACTCTCAACCTCAGGCTGTGCTTGTTGGTTTGCAGCTTTATGAAGAGGAAGAATGGGAATTTGAAGAGAATATGAAGGAACTGGCCCTACTGGCTGAATCAGCTGGAGCCGAAGTACTGGCCAGTATCACTCAGAGGGCAGATACTCCACATCCTGCAACCTATATTGGCAGGGGTAAGGTGCAGGAGCTTAAGGAGCTGGTGGACAGGAGAAAGGGAGAGCTTGTTATCTTTGATGATGAGCTGTCACCTGCTCAGCAGCGCAACGTGGAGGAGGTATGTGAATGCCAGGTCCTTGATCGAACCCAGCTGATTATGGATATTTTTGCCCGACATGCCAGGAGCCGGGAGGGTAAAATCCAGGTTGAACTGGCCCAGCTGGAATACCTGCTTCCTCGACTTAGAGGCAGGGGTGAGATGCTTTCCCGTCTTGCCGGCGGAATAGGAACAAGGGGGCCCGGTGAAACCAAGCTGGAGATTGATCAGAGAAGGATACGAGATCGGATAAACAAACTCCAGCAGCGACTGGAAAAGATTAAACAGCAGCGCCAGGTACAGAGAAGCAAAAGAAAGCAGCAGGGGATACCCCAGCTATCACTGGTGGGATATACTAATGCCGGTAAATCAACACTATTAAACAGGCTTACCGGTGCCGGTGTTTCCGCCCGAAACAGCCTCTTTGTAACCCTTGATTCCACCACCAGAAGCCTGGAGCTTCCCTCAGGCCAAAAAGTACTCATCTCAGATACGGTGGGTTTTATCGAGAAGCTGCCCCATCATTTAATTGCAGCCTTTAAGGCCACACTGGAGGAAGTGCTTCACTCAGACATCATTCTGCATGTTATCAATGCTGCTCATGCCAGAAGGGATAGACAGAGGCAGGCGGTGATGCGTGTTTTATCAGAGCTGAATGCCCTTGAGAGACCCATTATTCAGGTGTATAATAAGATAGACTTATGTCAGGATAGTGACCTGGTGGAGAATGAAGCAGCAGGAGATGAGCATGGAGTGGCTATCTCGGCCCTCAGGGGAGAAGGGATAGAGGAGTTGCTGTACACAATAGAGGATACAATAGAGAAGAAGTGGCGGCAAATGAAACTGTTATTGCCCTACAAACGGGGTGAACTGCTGGACAGGCTGTACAGCCTGGGGCAGGTAAACAGTGTGGATTATCTACCAGAGGGGATCCAGGTCTCTGTCAGTCTGGAAGAGGAGAAGGCAGAAAAATTTAAAGAATATAATTGCTAAAAACCCGGGATTACAAAATAATTATAATTATAGGATTCAATAATGATTTTGGAGGTAGTATTATATTGAGTTATCTTGATGATAGTATTAAAAAGCTGGCAGAATCAGCTGGTGTGGATCTACTGGGAAGTGTTAACTTAAAGGAACTTGATTTCCCCGACTCCTTTGACCCCTATCGCTTTCTGCCGGAAGCCAAAACCGGTCTTGTTATTGGCTGTAGAGTGGGCAGGGGAGTGATAAACAATCTGCCTCAGACCAGAAATGCTTATATGATGCAGTTTAGATCGGTTAACGCCAGAATGAATGCTCTTAATTATGAGCTCTGCAGCCTGCTGGAAGATGAGGGGTTTATGGCCTTTGGTGCAGCTGCTACCGCCCATCCTGGAGACAGAAAACGCCTGGCTGCTGATCTCTCCCACCGTCATCTGGCAGTGGCCGCCGGTCTGGGAAGGATGGGGATCAATAACCTGGTCTTAACCCCTGAATTTGGCAGCAGGGTTAGGTTCAGTACACTGATTACCACCGCTGAGCTGCCAGCACCTAGAGAAAGGGCAGAAAATCTCTGTACTGAATGCCTGCAGTGTGTTAAAGTCTGTCCGGTAAATGCCCTGGCTGACTGGGAGGACAATTATTCTTCTGTTAGGGGCTGGCTGATCAATAAAGAGGCCTGTTTCCACCATATGTTCCTTCAGCTTGAGGGTAGCAGGTGTGGTCTCTGTATTAAAGCCTGTCCTCTAAGCTAAAAATTATTAAAATGTTGATCAAATAACAGACTGGAGGTTTAGTATATGGCCCATCTCTTCTCACCCCTCAGGATCAGGGGGCTTAAGCTGGAAAACAGAATCGTCATGCCTCCCCTGGCTTCCTCTAAGGCCACTGAAAGGGGTATGGTCACTGAGAAATTACTGGAACACTACCATGCTTTTAAAGGTATGGGGACTATTATTGTTGAGCACTGCTATGTTCAGCAGGAGGGCAGATTAAGCCCTAATCAACTGGGGATCTGCTGTGATCAACAGCTTGAAGGTCTTAAAGAATTGGCAGGGGTTATTAAGAACAATGGAATCAGGGCAGGAATACAGCTCTCC
>CAZXKH010000298.1:0-3236 GCA_964641385.1 uncultured Clostridia bacterium
GCAGGTAGTCATTAAGAGCATGAGAGAGAATATGAGACAGATGGAGGGAATAGCAGGCGCCACCATCCTTGGTGATGGTAAGGTAGCTCTAATACTGGATCCTTCTTCAATTTTTCGGCTGGTAAAGAAGGTCTAGCTTAAAGGGATGGATGAGGGATGAAGTGATGAATAACAAATTTGCTCTACAGTTGTCAGATGGGGAGTTTCGTCGTATTCAGGATCTGGTCTATGATTCTATCGGGGTTAGCCTGACAGAGGCCAAGAGGGCACTGGTTGTTTCTCGACTCTCCCGGCGTCTGCGGGAGATAGATATTAACTCCTTCAGTGAATATCTTGATTATCTGGAGCGCAACCCCAAGGAACTGGAAGAGATTATGAACCGGATCACCACCGGTGTTACCAGGTTTTTTAGGGAGAAGCACCACTTTCAGTACCTGAAACAGGAGTATCTGCCCTACCTGGAAGGAAGGGTGAAGGAGAAGGGAATTAAACCCTGTATCAGGGCCTGGTCGGCGGGTTGTTCCACCGGTGAAGAGCCCTATACTCTGGCCATGGTGCTGGATAATTTTTTTGGTTCCAAGAATAACTGGAGACTGAAAATGCTGGCCTCTGATATTAATACTGAGGTGTTGAACAAGGCCCGGCAGGGTATTTACAGTCGTCAGGAGATCGAGGGAATACCCTACTCCCTGCTCACCAGGTATTTTCAGCTGGGCACAGGTCAGAATGAGGGTAAGTTAAAGGTTAAGGACGGGTTGAGAAGGATGATCACCTTCCGCAAGATTAATCTCAGTCGTCCCAATAAGTATCCACTGGCTGATCCCTTACACATTATCTTCTGTCGTAATGTCTTTATTTATTTTAACCGTGAGACACAGAATATGATTTTAAATGCCTTTCATCGTCATCTTATCCCCAATGGTTTACTCTTTTTGGGTCATTCTGAGTCGATAGATGCGGATACTGCCGCCGGTAAATGGAGGCTGATTAAACATACAATATATAGAAGGCTTGATTGAAAGGTGGTGCCCGTGCCATGAAAAAAACTTATAGTCCCAAATTCGGGCGCTATGTTTATGAGATTTTTGCCGGTGATTATTTTGCCACTGATGAAAGGAATGTAATTCTTTCCACCCTTCTTGGCTCCTGTGTGGCTGTCTGTTTACGGGATCAGAAGACCGGGGTGGTGGGCATCAATCACTTTATGCTGCCCAGTAACATCAGGGTTGAGGAGATAATATTCAGCCGGGATGCCCGCTATGGCATTAATGCCATGGAGAAGATGATTAACATGATGATGAAACTGGGCGCTAAGCGTAACTCCATCCAGGCCAAGGTCTTTGGTGGAGGGCAGGTCCTTGATCAAAATCTGAGCAATGTGGCTCAATCCAACATTGACTTTGCCAAGGTTTACCTGCAGATGGAGGAGATCCCGGTGGTGGCCTCGGATGTAGGGGGTAAAAAGGGGCGTAAAATATTCTTTTTCTCCAACAGTTTCGATATTTATATGAAGCGGATTCGTTATCAGGGTGGACTGGAGAAGGCAGTCTCCCGTGAAAAGAAGTTTTACAACTGGATGCAGGATAACATCAAAAAGGATCAGGATAGTGAGCTGACATTATTTGAAAGAGGTGAACAGGAATGACGGGAAGGACCATTAGAGTCCTGGTTATAGATGATTCAGCTCTGGTGCGGGAACTCTTAACCCGGATACTGGAGCAGGAGCCTGGAATTGAAGTTATTGGAACTGCCATGGACCCCATTTATGCCATTAAAAAGATTAAGAGTCAGAAACCGGATGTTATTACCCTTGACCTGGAGATGCCACGAATGGATGGACTTACCTTTCTTCGCAAGCTGATGTCCGTTTACCCGCTACCGGTGGTGGTTGTCAGCTCACTGGCCAAGAAGGGCAGTAAAGCCACCCTTGAGGCCCTGGAACTGGGCGCTCTTGACTTTGTCACCAAGCCGGCGGCTGGCCTGAGTAAGGGCCTGGAGGAGATGGGGATGGAGATTGTACAGAAGGTTAATAATGCTGCCGATGTTAATGTAAATAAGCTTCGCCAGCAGGCAAGAAAGGGCAGGATGAGCGAGAAGAGCCCTTCATCCAGGGAGGAAAAGCCAGCACAGCAGGTAGTTGTGCGCCGCACTGACAGAGTGGTGGCCATTGGTGCCTCCACAGGTGGCACAGTGGCTGTCAAGGAGATACTGCAGCAGTTGTCGGCCAATACCCCTGGAGTGATTGTGGTCCTGCATATGCCGGCTGGATTTACCACCTCTTATGCACAGAGTCTTAACTCCTCCTGTCGAATGAAGGTTAAAGAGGCTGAGGATGGGGATCGAATATCCTTTGGACAGGCCTTTATTGCCCCTGGAGGCAAACACCTGCTGCTGGAGAAGAAAAGCAGCGGTTATATTATAAGACTGGATAATGGGCCACCAGTTAACAGACACCGCCCTTCAGTGGACAAAACCTTCTTTTCTGTAGCCGAGGAGTCTTCACCTGATTCCATGGGGCTTATTCTTACCGGCATGGGGGGAGATGGAGCTCGAGGTTTGAAGGCCATGCATGATCAGGGTTCTCCCACCCTGGCTCAGGACGAAGAGACCTCCATTGTCTATGGCATGCCTCGCCAGGCGGTTGAACTGGGGGCTGTGGACAGGATTCTTCCCCTGGGTGAAATGGCTGCTGCTATTCAGGATTTTGTTACCTGAGGTGAAAAAGTTTCGATAGGAGGATAACTTATGTTTAAAAGAATGAGCCTTAAGGTCAAGCTGCTTGTCTTTTTTCTACTGGTGGGACTGGTTCCGGCCCTTTTAATTAGCTTTTTATCCTATCGCAGTGCTGAGCGCGAGATTCGGAGCGAGGTTTTCTCAGCCCTTGATATGTATGCCAATCTAACAGATGAGGAGCTGGAGGGTTACTTTGTTGAACGTGAAGGTGATGCCAGGGTTTATGCCTCCTCCCGGGATGTCTATGAATCTCTGGATCTTCTGGCTGAAAGAGGATGGAATCTGGATACTGATGAGTGGAGGGATTACCAAGAGGGTTTGCACTCCTTTTCCAGTCGGGTAATCGAGGAGTACGGTTATGCCTTTCTCTTTGTTACTGATCCTGAGGGAAGAGTTGTTTACAGCACCAGGGAGGATGTTATTGGAGCCGATCTTTCTGATCGTGATTATGTTGACAGTTCACTGGCGGGAAATACAAACTGGTCCCAGCTCTTCTTCTCAGA
>CAZXKH010000299.1:0-3232 GCA_964641385.1 uncultured Clostridia bacterium
GGAGCTGGATAATCCCTTAACTATTGTCTTTGATATGTCGGGGAAAAAAATACTAAGGGTCCTTACAGGCCCCCCTGCAACATCACTGAAAGCATTCTGTGATGCCCTTGGCCCAAAGGGTTTGACAGATATAAAGGCAATAGCCCTTGATATTAAAGGATCCTCTAAAGACCTTGTTGATAACTACTTTCCTGCTGCCAGAATAATCTACCATAAATTCTTTGTTTTTAGATATTACCGACGATTAATTAAAAAGCTCAGGCACAGAGAATTATCAGCTGATACTATGAATGGCAATCTATTGCCCGGCACAAAATATCTTTTGCTAAATCATCATCAGGAGTTAACTCCTGATGGCAATGGGAGTACGCTGGAGCAACTGCTGAAGTATAATCGAAGCTTTAACTCCCTTTATCTTTTAAAGGAACAGTTGCTACTGGTCTGGGATAATGTTACAAAATCATCCTTTTATAGTGCTCTGGAGAGCTGGTGCCTTATGGCCTGTGAAACTGAGATTGAGGAGTTGAATGAATTTGCCTCTTTATTAAAACAACACTCTGAGCTACGTGCAAATTGCTGCTTTTTCCCCATGGAAAGATCTTTATTAAACAGGACTGCTGAGGTGATAGATCTTTTAGATAATGAGAAGCACCTGCTGGAGCAAAACCACCTCTTAGAGGCCAGGTTGATCCAGGCAGTTAATAATAATATTTAACTTTCATGAAAGGAAGATATTTATTGAAACCAAAAGACAAAAATATGCATGGAAAAGAGAGTTTTCGGCCTGTTGTAGGTATTGATCTGGGGACTACTAATTCTGCTGTGGCCCATATAAAGAGTGGCCATCCGGAGATTATTTCCTCTCCTGAGGGTGAAAAGCTGATCCCCTCGGTTGTACATATTAATTCCCAGGGTGAGGTTATTGTTGGTCAGGCTGCTGCCGATGCCCTGGTGGCCATGCCCAGTCGAACTGTAGCTGCCATCAAAAGGAAAATGGGTTCAGAGCAGCCAATTAGTATTGCCCATCAGGATCTTCTTCCCGAGGAAATATCGTCATTGATCTTAAAGGAGCTAAAGGGGTACCTTGATCAGTGCTACGGTGAGGGAGAAAAGGAGGCAGTGATTACCGTTCCTGCCTACTTCACCGATCAACAGCGACGAGCAACCAGGAGAGCCGGCGAGCTGGCAGGACTGGTTGTGGAGCGGATCATTAATGAACCAACTGCTGCGGGTCTAGCCTTTGGGTTAGAACACCTGGAGGACGAGAGTCATATCCTGGTTTATGATCTTGGTGGTGGAACCTTCGATGTTTCTGTGCTGGAACTAATGAATGGCCTGCTGGAAGTCAAGGCCTCTACCGGAGATAATTTGCTTGGAGGGGAGGATTTTGACTGGAGACTGGTGGACTACATGGCCGAAAAGATGATAAATAAGTATGATATTGATCCCAGAGATGATCTGAGGGCCAGGGCACTACTGAAGGAAGAAGCAGAAAAAGCCAAAATCAGTCTCTCCAACAAAGAGTCAGTTGCAATCTCATTACCGATAGTAACGGTAAAGGATAATCAACCGCTGGGCCTTGATTTAGAATTGAGCAGAAGCGATTTTATTGACCTAATAGAGGATCTGCTCCAACAAACCATGGGGAGTATAGAAGAGGTGCTGGATGGAGCAGAGCTTGATGCTGAGGAAATTGATGAGATTATTCTGGTCGGAGGCTCAACTTATATCCCCCGTATCCATGAGCTTATCTATAATTTCTTTAATCGCCATCCAAGAACAGATGTTAATCCTGAAGAAGCAGTTGCCCTGGGGGCAGCAGTACAGGCCGGATTAAAATCAGGGGTTCTTTCAGATAGTGGACTAATTGCCACCGATATTGCACCCTATTCTATGGGTGTTGCAGTTCTCCGCGGCTGGATGGGATTGACCCATCGTCCTGGTGGTTTCCATGCTATCATTCCAAAAAACACAACTATTCCAACAACCAGAACAGAAAGATTTACTACTGTCTCTAATGATCAGACAGAAGTATCCATCGAGATCTATCAGGGTGAAGATCAGTGGACAAAAAACAATCATCAGCTGGGTGAATTTTTACTTGAGGGCCTTCCTCCCAGAAAAGCTGGAGAAGAGGAGGTTGATGTTACCTTTAGATATAACCTGAATGGCATCCTTGAAGTAACAGCAGAATCAGTATCCACCGGTAAAGCGATGACGATTAGTGTTCAGGATGCTCTTGATCGTAATTCTGAAGAATCCTATCAAAAAAGTCTTGAACGACTGGATAGTTTTCTAGAGGAGGCTGCACAGCAATCATCTAAAGAGGAAGAGGAGGAATGGAGAGCCTTTAAAAAAATGATGGAAGAAATGGACCTTCCTGATATAGATGATGAGCTGGAAGAAGATTTATCTAATGAAGCAAATTTAATGTTATCAAGAGCAAAGTCCACGCTAAAGATGGCTGCACCTGAAGAGAAGGAAGATCTTAGAAAGATTATTGATTTACTGGAACAGGGGCTTGAAGATGAAAGCAGACTGGAATGGGCAGTAAATGAAGCCACTGATATATTTATAGAACTGGAAACTGAAGGACTAGAGGATAATGACCAGTAAGAAGAGGAGGAAGCATAACAATATGGGAGATGTTAACTATTACAAAGTGCTCGGCACAACTTCTAAATCCTCCCCGGAAAGAATTAAAGAATGCTATAGAGAAAAGGTGCGTGAATTTCCTCCTGAAGAGAATCCGGAGGAATTTCAGCTTATCCGCCAGGCCTATGAAATTCTCAGTGACCCTATTGAAAGAGGGAGATATGATTTAAGAAACAAATATAGTGGTAAAATTTCAAGGCTCATAGATCAAGCAGAATGTTTTATTAATATAGAATCCTATAAAATAGCAGAAGATTTGATCAGAGAAGCTGATAAACTTGCCCGCAATAATGTATTTACAGCTTCCTACCTGGGGACAATCCAATTTATTAAAGGGGATATTAAAGGTTTTGAAGAGACAGTTGCCAGAAAAAAAGAAATGCTGCCAAAAAAAGATAAAATAATGTCTTATGGCAGCATAGTTAGCAGGTTAATAGATTTTGAGGAATACAATAAAGCATTGGATGTCCTAAATATTATGGAAAGAGAGTATCCTCAGGAGAGAGAAAATTATATTATCAATTATTTGGTAATTTATGAAAATATGGGTCGCTATGATGATTTAGTTAAGATAATG
>CAZXKH010000300.1:0-3223 GCA_964641385.1 uncultured Clostridia bacterium
TCTGGGATGGGCTGCCGGCAGTCCTAAGGCGATAGAGGCCCTGGGCAGGGTAAAGACCAATATTGATTCCGGTGCCTTTGAGGCCATTCAATGGGCTGGAATAGAAGCCCTGACAGGGGCTCAAAAATCCCTTGCCCGGACTACAGATATCTATCGTGAGAGAAGGGATCTGCTGCTGGAGGGTTTGAGAGAACTGGGGGCTGAGATTGAGCCCAATCGGGCTACTTTTTATCTCTGGCTCAGGATTCCGGAGGGCAAGGATTCACAGGAGTTTTCAACTGAAATCTTTAAGAAAACCGGTGTCTTTATGACTCCTGGCAATGGTTATGGTAGTCAGGGTGAGGGCTATCTGCGCCTGGCTTTAACCCTCCCCAGAGAAAGGATTAAAGAGGCACTGAAGCGTCTACAGGAAGAGAATATTTCTCTGGGATAAATAATATTAACCAGGCCCTTGACAAAAAATTAATCCGGTGCTATAATTGACAGGAATAGAATACAAAACAGGGACAATGACGTCCTTTCTCTTGTTCAACAGGAGGGGGGGCGTTTTATCTTTTTAAAGGGGGTCGAAGAATGAGCAGGGGAGCAGAGTTGTTTCAACGGGCCCTTTTAAAGTGTTACAATCAGGATACAGTAGACAGAGGGGAAGTAGTTCAGGGTATCAGGGAGGGTGATAAATTATTACACAGTAACTTTCGCTATTATCTTGCCGGGGAGCTGGCGGATGAGATCCATATCTATCTGCCCCAGGCAGGAGCAGTATATCTCTATGGGAGTACTGCTGTAGATCAGGCAGGTCCCTCTTCGGATCTGGATTTAATGGTGCTGGTGGAGGACAAGGGAGGTCCCTTTCCCCCTGCGTTGAAAAAGGTGGATCTCTTTCTGGTTACTGCCTACCAGATCTACTTTCAGCTGGAGCAGGTTAAACTGGAACGACTGCTGGATATCAGTCTAATTGATGGCATTGATCTTAAACAGCGCCGGGGACCGGCAGCTCTAATTGGTTCTGTCTTTGTTCCCGCCCTTAAGATCTGGCCCAACCAGAGTCTTTGAACAAATTAAAACCTGAGGGGAGTTAATAATGAAGACTAAAAATGAAGAGATACTGGCCATCGCGGAAGAGAATGATGTTAAGTTTATCAGGCTGCAATTTACTGATATTCTGGGTGTAGTTAAGAATGTAGCTATTACTGTAGAACAGCTGCCTGAGGCCCTTGAAGGGAAGGTCATGTTCGATGGTTCTTCTATTCAGGGATTTGCACGCATTCAGGAATCAGATATGTACCTGCGGCCCGATCTGGACACTTTTACTATCTTTCCCTGGAGGCCACAGGAGGGGGCTGTAGCCCGTCTGATCTGTGATGTATATACCCCTGATGGAGAGCCCTTTCCTGGGGATCCGCGCTATGTGTTAAAGAGAGCCATTGCCAGGGCCAGGGAGATGGGTTATTCCATGTATGCCGGTCCTGAGCCGGAGTTCTTTCTCTTTCATACTGATGAAGAGGGTTACCCCACTACCAAAACTCATGATCATGGCGGTTATTTCGATCTCTCTCCTGTGGACCTGGGAGAGGATGCACGCAGGGATATAGTTTTAGCTCTTGATCAGATGGGCTTTGAGGTGGAGTCCTCACACCATGAGGTGGCACCTGGCCAGCATGAGATAGACTTTAAATATACGGATGTACTTAAGACGGCAGATAATGTTGCCACCTTCAGGTTTGTTACCAAGACGATTGCTCAGATGAAGGGTCTTCATGCCACCTTTATGCCCAAACCCATCTTTGGTGAAAACGGATCGGGGATGCATGTTCATCAGTCTCTTTTCACCAATGGCGAAAATGTTTTTAACAACTCCGGGGGTGGAGAGAATATTGGTGAAAAGGGTCTTCATTACATAGGAGGACTTCTTAAACATGCTCCGGGCATGACTGCTATCACCAATCCCACTGTTAACTCCTATAAACGTCTGGTGCCGGGTTATGAGGCTCCAGTATATATCTGCTGGTCGGCCAAGAACCGGAGTGCTTTAATCAGGGTTCCTGCAGCAGGAGGCAATAACACCCGGGTTGAGGTCAGGCATCCAGATCCTTCTGCCAACCCCTATCTGGCCATGGCGGTAATGCTCAGTGCCGGCCTGGAGGGTATAGAAAAGGAGATCGATCCTGGGCCACCCTCCTCCAATAACATCTATGATATGACCGATGAGGAGAGAAGAAAGGAAGGAATTGAGAGCCTTCCTGGCAGCCTGGAGGAAGCACTCCATCTTCTCTCTCGTGATCAGTTGATGCGCGAAACACTGGGTGAGCATGTCTATAAGCATTTTATGAGGGCCAAAAAAATCGAATGGGATGAGTATCGAATCCAGATTCATGGATGGGAGAGAGACAAGTACCTGAGTCTTCTCTAGCATCAAAAAATAGGAGAGGTTGTTGAAGATGCCTGATTTGGCCAGCCTGTCACAGAGAATAACTGAGTGGTTAAGAGACGAGGTGCAGAGAGCGGGGTGCCGGGGTCTGGTGCTGGGGCTTTCCGGTGGTCTGGACTCCTCTGTTACCGCCCTGCTCTGCAGCAGGGCCCTGCCGGAAAACACACTGGGGTTGATTATGCCCTGTGAGAGTATATCCAGGGATAAAGAGCATGCAATGCTTTTGATCAGGGAGTTTTCTCTCCAGTACCGGGAGGTTGATCTTTCAACTACTTATCGGAGTCTGCTTAATGTACTGGATGATGAGGGAGAGGGTCTGAAAGCAGCAAACATCAAGCCCCGGCTTAGAATGACCACCCTCTATTATTTTGCTCATCAGCAGGATTATCTGGTGGTGGGTACAGGTAACCGCAGTGAGCTGGCAGTGGGTTACTTCACCAAGCATGGAGATGGTGGAGTTGACCTCCTGCCCCTGGGAAGACTTCTAAAGAGTGAGGTCAGGGAGCTGGCCCAGTACCTGGGAGTGCCTGAGACAATTATCAATAAAGAACCCTCTGCTGGCCTCTGGGAGGGGCAGAGGGATGAAGAGGAAATGGGGTTAACCTATCGGCAGCTTGATGGTTATCTTGAGGGGGAAGAGGTGGGTGAAGAAGTGAAGCATCAGGTGCTGGGAATGATGAATTCCAGCCGTCATAAGAAAAGGCCTCCTCTGATTTTTGAGCCCTAAGAGTATTGTACCTAAATAATTAAAGTCAATATTGTTGTCAATTCTCTAAGATTAACGAGAGAAGGCAA
>CAZXKH010000301.1:0-3219 GCA_964641385.1 uncultured Clostridia bacterium
GAGCCCTGAGCTGCTGAGACCGGGTATGAGTTTTAATGGTTGAAGATGGCCCTGGAGCTGTCTGGTCGACAGGTAGGCCAGGCCGGAATTATTAAGGCATCCGTTATCTTGCCTGTCAGGTAGTTTATGATCTACCTGCAGAGTTCAGGGCTGTGAGGCTCTGATAAAAACGGGTGGTACCACGAAACTCCTTTCGTCCCGAGGGAAGGGATGGAGGAGTATTTTTATTGCCGGGGAATAATCGAAAAATCCTTAAGAAGTCGATTAATACATTATTAATCATGGGCTCAGCCCCTTTGATTATGGTGTAGGGCAGAGGCCCAAAAAAAAGTGACAGGAGGTAATTACTGAGATGGCGAAGACCTTTTACATCAGCACCCCTATTTACTATCCCAGTGACAGGCTGCATATTGGACATGCCTATACAACTGTTGCCTGTGATGCCATGGCTCGTTTCAAGCGGCTACAGGGATATGATACCTTCTTTTTGACCGGTACCGATGAGCATGGTCAGAAGATAGAGCGCAGAGCCAGAGAAGAGGGCGTGGAGCCCCTGGACTATGTGGATCAGGTGGTCAGCTGGATCAGAGGACTGTGGGATAAGTTTGAAATAACCAATGACGATTTTATCCGTACCACCGAAGACAGACACCATCGTGTGGTGCAGGATATCTTTCAGCGGATCTATGACCGGGGAGATATCTACCGTGATAACTATGAGGGATGGTACTGTACTCCCTGTGAGACCTTCTGGCTGGAACGCCAGCTGGAGGACGATTCCTGTCCTGACTGTGGTCGAAGCACAGAATGGATGGAGGAGGAGAGCTATTTTTTCCGGCTTTCCCGTTATGGGGACCGGCTGTTGAAACATATTGAAGAACATCCCGATTTTATTCAGCCTGAGAGCAGAAAGAATGAGATGGTCAACTTTATTAAAGAGGGGCTTGAAGATCTCTGTGTTTCCAGAACTACTCTGGACTGGGGTATCCCGGTACCCATCGATGAAGATCATGTCATCTATGTCTGGTTTGATGCCCTGACCAACTATCTCACTGGAATCAAATATCTGGAGGATGAGGAGCACTTTAGTCATTACTGGCCGGCCGATGTGCATCTGGTGGGCAAGGAGATTATGCGCTTTCATACCATTATCTGGCCGATAATTCTGATGGCAGCTGAACTGCCACTGCCCAAAAAGGTATTTGGCCATGGCTGGCTGATCTTAGAGAGTGGAAAGATGTCCAAATCCAAGGGCAATGTTATTGATCCCATCGAACTAATCGATGAGTTTGGAGTGGACAGTATCCGCTATTACCTGCTGCGGGAGATTGTCTTTGGTTCTGACGGCACCTATTCCACCCCGGCCCTTATCGGGCGTATTAACTCTGATCTGGCCAATGATCTGGGCAACCTTCTGCACCGGACTATAACTATGGTGGATAAGTACTTCCAGGGTTTGATACCGGAACCGGGGGGCAAGGAAAAAATAGATCTGGAGCTGGAAGAGATGGGATGCAGGGCCATGGCGGAGTTCGAAAGTTACTTTGAAGAGCTACAGTTTAGCCGGGCCTTAGAGGAGCTGTGGGCCTTTATTCGCCGGACCAACAAATACATTGATCAGACCAGACCCTGGATCCTGATTAAGGAGGATCCGGAAAGGTTGAAAAGGGTTCTCTATCAGCTCTGTTCTGCTCTTCGCAACATGGCAGTGGCCTTACAGCCGGTGATGCCGGAATCTCCGTGCAAGATCTGGAAACAGCTGGGTCTTAAGGAAGAGCTGGAGGAGCTTGCCTGGGAGGAGGCCTCTAAATGGGATCGGATACCTGCAGAAACTCGAGTTGAAAGGGGAGATCCAATCTTTCCCCGCCTTGATCCCGATGATTATCTGCAACTGGAAGAAGAAGAGGAAGAAGCTGAAAAACAGGAGGTGGAAGAAGAAAAAATGGAAGATCTAATTTCCTTTGATGATTTTAAACGTCTGGATATGCGAACTGCAGTGATTACCAGTGCTGAACGAATAGAAAATAGTGATAAGCTACTGCGGCTGGAGGCAGATCTCGGTGAAGAAAAAAGACAGCTGGTGGCCGGTCTGGCCCTTAGATATGAGGCTCAGGAGCTGGTTGGGAAAGAGGTAATAGTGCTAACCAATCTTGAGCCGGCAACTATCTTTGGAGTAAAATCAGAGGGTATGGTACTGGCCGCAGGGGATGAAGAGGATCTAAGCCTATTAACTACACTGGAAGAGCTGGAACCCGGGAAAAGGGTTAGGTGATCAATGTGTTTATTGACAGTCATACCCATCTTGATTTCAGGCACTACAAAGATGATCAGCAGCAGGTAATTCAGCGGGCACTCTCCCGGGATATTGAGGCTATGATCAATGTTGGGGCCGATCTCCCTTCCAGCAAAGCCTCACTCTCTCTGGCCAGGCGTTATTCGGAGATTTATGCTACAGTTGGGGTTCATCCTCATGAGGCCAGTGGTGTTGATGGAGAGGTATTAAAGGGACTGCGAGAGCTGGCTGAGTGCGATGAAGTAGTGGCCATTGGAGAGACAGGACTTGACTTCCATTATGATAACTCCCCCCGTGAGGTACAGGAACGTGTCTTCAGGGTCCATATTCGGATGGCCCGCAAACTCAAACTACCCCTTGTGGTCCACAGCAGAGAGGCAGATGAAAAGACACTTCAAATCTTAAAAGAGGAACAGGCAGAAGAGGTGGGTGGAGTAATTCACTGCTTCTCCGGTACTGCTGCTCTGGCGGAAAAATATACTCAGCTTAATTTTTATCTGGGACTGGGAGGGGTAATCACCTTTCCTCAGGCCCGGGAGATTAGAGAGGCCATTCCTTCGCTTTCTCTCTCCTCTCTCTTACTGGAGACTGATGCCCCCTATTTGACTCCTGTTCCACACCGAGGCAAGCGCAATGAACCCTCCTATGTTACCCATGTGGCTTCGGAGCTCTCCTCGCTGATGGGGGTTTTACTGGAGGAAGTGGCTGAGAGAACAACTAACAATGTCAGGAACCTTTTTAATCTGCTCTGAAAATAGAGCACATATTTACATCATTCTGATGGTGCTCCAACGGGAAATGTTGATTTATACACCCCGTATTAATATGTAATAAAGTCCATTTGACCCCCTAAAAGGGGGTCTTTTTTTTCGTGTGCCTCGTAGCTACAGGAACAGCGAAGGAGGGTTTCGCCCGTATTGCTTTGA
>CAZXKH010000302.1:0-3211 GCA_964641385.1 uncultured Clostridia bacterium
CCCACCAGTTCCTCGGCACCAAGATTATCATCAGTGGTTGCAGCCAGTCCCTGCAGCAGAAACTTCAGTATCTCCTGGTCTTCCTCTACCAGAATATGAGCATGATAAGCATAGGCAGCAATGCCCTTTAATCCATAGATTAAAAGCTCACGCAGTGATCGAAGATCCTCATCTTCAGTGGTGAGCACCCCTATCTCACTGCCCTTTTGACAGTATTCCTCTACCCCACTACCCTGCCAGGTGGCCGCCTCAGGCAGCTCCTGTTCTTCAAACTCAGCCCCAGCCTTCTCCTTACAGGCCGCAGCCAGCCTCTCTCTAAACACCAGTGCCCTATCGATCATTTCTTCAAAATCCTCTGGATCAAAATTAACATTGGTCATAGTGGCAAAGAGGGCCTGAGAGGTGAAGTGAAGGCTTTCTTCATCTTCAATTCCCAGCTCTCTGGCTTTTTCAGCATAAATAGCAATTCCCTTCAAAATAAAGACCAGTAAATCCTGCAGATCAGCTACCTCTTCCCCTTTACCACAAACCCCTCTAAGAGTACACCCTTCATTTTTAACTGTTTCCTGGCACTGATAACAAAACAAAATAACTACCTCCCTTATAATAATAATGATTAAGTTTGTTATATTATTTGACGGTCAAAAACGTATTACTCTCCAGGGATATCAGCCTCCTTTATCCCTTTTCCTTTACCTGACCATTAAGACCAATACAAATTCTTTCAACCTTTAGCTCACTACCGACCCGCTTAACTGCCTCCTCAGCAATCTTCACCAGTCCCCGACAGCAGGGAACCTCCATATAAAGTACTTCCAGAGACTTAATCTCATTCAATTTTAGAATCTGAACCAGCTTCTTCAAATACCCCTGAGCATCATCCAGCTTGGGACAACCAATAATTGGTGCCTTCTGATCCAAAAACTGGCGGTGGAAATCAGGAGAGGCCACCGGTACACAGTCAGCAGCCAGGAGCAGCCGGGCCTCCTGTAAAAAGGGAGCAGTAACTGGTACCAGCTCCATCTGCACCGGCCACTGCTGAAGCCTAAACCCACCTTCTCCATCAATGGATCTTACAGCTCCCCCGGGACAAGTGCCTGAACATTGAGTGCTCTCCTCTTTCTCCTCCTCCATCTCATTAAGATGTCTGGACACTGCCTCCTCAGAAAAGGGTTCAGCCTCCCGCTCCTCCATGGTAATTGCTCCCTGAGGGCACTCACCCAGGCAATCGCCCAGCCCATCACAGTACTCTTCCTTCACCAGCCTGGCCTTACCATCAATGATCTGCAGGGCACCCTCAGCACAGGCGGAGACACACTGGCCACAACCATCACATTTTTCTTCATCGATTTTTATTATCTTTCTCTTCATAGTTGAAGCCCACCTTCCACATAATAAAGATAATATATAACTTATTAACTTAGTTATATATTATCACCTAAAATAGCATCTGTCAAGAAGAAAGGGAAATAATTTTTTTAATTGCCACCAAGAGGATAGGAGAGGGTAAGGAAAAGACCATAACCACGGCGTCTGACCTCATCATACTCCAGATTCTGATCGGAAACACTGTGTTCATCTACCAGCCAGCTGCGATGGGTGGGGCCGTACTGGCCGAAGATCCCACCCTTGATTCGGGGACCACTCCGGGGGGATAAATAGAGCTTAAGTCCTAGGAAGGCCTGACCATAGAAACCAAGGGAGACAGCATTATCTCCTTGATGGTTACCTCCCAGGACAGACTGGGCGGCAAAAGAAAGACCCGCCTCACCCCCAATAGCAGTGGTTAAACGGCCTGGAACTAAAGAAAGTTCACGTCCAGTGCGGTAGCCAATATTGAGCAGAGATAGATCTTTGGGGCCAGTATAACCCAGTGTTATACCACTCTCACGGGAGAAGGGAAGCTCGGAACCAAACTGAAAGACAAAATGAGGTGCAGAGACTGACTTTTCATTATTGATGGTAAAGGAGGGATATGTAAGGTTAAACTTGATAGAACCTACACTCCGGCTGGGCATCTCTCTGACTATATCTCCCTCCTGAATATTCTCGGTGGACCAGACAATCCTGGCCCGGGACATATTGGAAGAGACATCCGTCACCTCCACTACACCGATCTCCTCTGTAAAGAGATCATCGGATAAATCCCTGCCCATTTCCAGCTCCCGCAGTACATGATACCTGCTGCCGGAGACAACCCCCAGCTCACTACCACTCATGAAAAAGACATGTCCATCCTCCACCCTGATAATATTGGCAAAGAGAGAATAACGGCCCCTCAATTCCCTTTGAAAACTACTGCCAAAGGTACGGGATAGAGCCCGGTGCCTGGCCTCAACAGCATTGCTGTTGGAAGCGGAGGCACTCTGTTCAATAATATGTAAGATTTCACCTGTCTCCACATCTATAAACTGCACCGTTACATCGGCAGAAGCCTGATAATAAGCTCCTTCATCAGTGCGCTCATATTCAGTGGTCAGGCGATTGATATTCCCCGTCACTGCAATATCAAGGGCTAAAATATGGCCGATCTCCACTGCCTGAGATCGATCAACTATTCCTGTTTGCTGAAAGCGCTGTTCTTCCAAGATCTCCTCGATGCGAGAACGATCAACCAGATCAAAACGACCAAGATCATAAAGACTGGAGGTTAAGTTGCTAACTGCTGCCTCACGGTACTCCCTGCTAACAGAACCTCCAAACTCCAGCACACCTACTCTGAGGCGTTCATCCATCTCTTCAAGAGCCAGAGCTGGTAGGGTGACCAGCAGGCTGATCATCACCAAAAAGACAGAGACCCGAAATATGGTTTTCAATGCCATGCTACCTCCCTAAATTGTCTTTCTTTTTTCCTATCCAGAGTTTTTTTATTACGACAGTGCCTTTAAAATCATAGAAATACCGCAGGAAACCTCGCCCGTGAAAGGGGCGGGGAGGAATGCGGTTACACCGCATACCCATATCCGTCTGCATGTTGCAATAACTTGCAGTAACGATACGAGATTCCCTGTACGGTTCCCTCCTTCGTTTTGATATTAAAACTCCCACTTTTGCGTACAGCCACACGTCCAAAGTGCGTACCAATCTTTTTGCCTTTGGTCACTACAGCTTTAACAATGTCACCAGTTTGAAAACCTTTAACTTTCTTATACTGCTTGGGCTTAGTACGTGGAAAACCATATTTGTCCATTAAACACATCTGCCTTCTTAC
>CAZXKH010000303.1:0-3195 GCA_964641385.1 uncultured Clostridia bacterium
ACCCGACTGCGGATGCCCTCCTCCCGCAATCTCTCATCAACCACTGCCAGCGCCAGCTCAATGGGAATCCCCACATGATCCCGCATGATGATTGGCGCCGCACCGGTTCCTCCCCTAAAACCATCAATAACAACAATATCAGCTCCAGCCCTGGCTATACCGCTGGCAATGGAAGCCACATTATGAACGGCAGCTATTTTAACTGCAACCGGTTTTTCAAACTCAGTAGCCTCCTTGAGAGCAAAAATCAGCTGGGAAAGGTCCTCAATGGAATATATATCATGGTGAGGAGCCGGGGAAATGGCATCCGAACCCTCGGGCATCATCCTGGTCAGAGCAATCTCGGCATTAATTTTCTTACCAGGAAGATGACCTCCAATTCCTGGCTTGGCACCCTGTCCAATCTTGATCTCAATAATACGACCGGCATCAAGATAATCTTTGTTGATGCCAAACCTGCCTGAAGCAACCTGGACAATCGTATTGTTGCTGTATTTATAAAGATGGGAATGGAGTCCTCCCTCACCGGTATTATAAAGGATCCCCAGCTCCTCTGCAGCCATGGCCAGGGCCTGACAGACATTATAGTTTATCGAACCAAAGGACATGGCAGCAAAGACTACCGGCAATTTAAGCTCCACCGGATCAGCTGATGGATGCTTTACTTCCCGGTCAGTAGGGCATTCAGGCAACTGGTCAGGAAGGGGAGCTTTTATTTTCAATTCCCCCTTCTCTTCGGAAATCCTCAACTCATTGGGTCTCCCCCCAAGCAGGGTCATTAATTCCATGGGTTCCCGCAGTGGATCGATAGCCGGGTTGGTAACCTGACTGGCATCGAGTATAATCCTGCTGAAATAATCGGGATAGAGGAGGTCATTGCCCATTCCTGAAAGAAGGATACCACCCTTTGCTGCCTGCTTTTTAATCCGCCTCACATTATTATCACTCCAGTGTTCATTAGTTCTTTTTGTCGCAGGATGAGCACCGATAATCAGAGCCCTCTGTGGGCAGAAGACTGCACACCGCTGGCAGGCCACACATTTATATTCATCAACCTCCAGTTCCTCAGTATCCCGGTGATAACTGTGAACACCAAAGGAGCATTCTTGAATACACAACCGGCATCTATTGCATCTTTGCAGATCTCTATCAACCTTAAATTCAGGCAGAGTATAGCCAGCCATTAATGATCAGTCCCTTCCTGAAAGGAATAAAGAACAGCCTGGCCACCCTGGGGATAGTAAAGCTTCTCCACATCCTGTGCAGCCGCCCTGATGGCCGCCTCTTCACTGGCAAGATAATAATAATCCCTTCCCTCAGCAGCTACCAGAGAACGAAGTTTCAGGCGATCATTTAAAGCCATCATTCCCTCTTTAAAGCCCACAATAATGGAAAAGGGACCATTTAATAACAGGCTTCCATATACAGAGCGAATAGCCCTGTAGGCTTCTGCCTCTCTTTGAGGCATCTTTTCTATCTCCTCCCAGAAGGGAGGAGCAAAAATTTTGGATACCAGCTTTAAGGGCACTCCATGTCTTCTGACAAGGAGATCTAGAGCATAGGCTATAACCTCAGTATCTGTCTGCAATGATATCTGATAGCCATACATCTCCAGAAAACGGCGGTTAATCCCATAGGAAGAAAGCTCCCCATTATGGACCACTGACCAATCCAGCAGGGAAAAGGGGTGGGCCCCACCCCACCAGCCGGGAGTATTGGTGGGGAAACGACCGTGAGCTATCCAGGTATAGCCCTGATAGGTATGGAGTTTAAAGAATTCAGCCATCTCTTCAGGGTACCCCACCCCTTTAAATACACCCATGTTCTCACCACAGGAGAATATATAGACCCCCGATAATTTACTGTTAACCTCCATAACAAAACTGGCCAGCTGCTGTGGAAACTGAAGAGCACCACCCTTACTCTTTACAAAATAACGATGAAAGTAAGGCTCATCTACTGATGAAGGCTTAACAGGAAGAGGTTGATCATCGACCAGTTTAAACTGAGCTTTAATCCTCTCCTTCAGCCCTTCATTATCCTCTGGATTATCAAAAAGAACATGCAGGGCATGCAGCCCCTTCCTCTCCGGATAGAGGCCATAAACTGCAAAGCCACCACCAAGACCATTGGAGCGCTGATGCATGGCTGTAATTGAATTTACAATAGCGTCACATGAAAAGGTCTTACCCTCTCTGCTGCAAACTCCTGAAACCGCACAACCGGAAGGAATACGTACCTCCCCCTCCTTCCTCGGTCTTTTCCAACTATTTACTTTAGGCCTGGCTTGATTCTTTATAATCTGCTTACTCCTCTCCTGCTCATTGTTTGGTTTTTGAAAAGATGATTGATGGGCTTTAATCCCCAAATAAAAATAGGACCCCTAACCTTCATTTAAGAAGATCAGAGACCCCTTTGCCTCCTGAATAAATATTTAATTGTTATTATTGTATTCTTTTCCTTATGCCCTGTCAAGAGTATATTTTAAAAAAATCGGCCTGAGAAATAGTTAAAATTTGCGAATATTTATGCATCAGTACCGGACAGATAGTAATATACACCTGATATTTGCTTTACCTGGCAGGAAAAGAGGAGCTGGCATCCAACAATCGAAAATAACCAGTAGAATAATTGAATATTTTATAACTATTATTACCATCTATATACAAAAATTCATTTGACAGGAAGAGATATTTTTAGTAAGTTTATAGATAATTAATAAGTCAATTAAAAACATAAAAGAATCTTGATAGAAAAAATAGCTCTGGGATAAATATTATGCTGCTATTTTCATCCCGGTATTGTGATAGCGATTTTTTACTTTTCCTCAGCTTCTTCCTGGTAATGGATGCTTTATAAGCAGCCATAGAAGCTATTATGGAAGATTTGAATAAAAATAAAAGGAGATGGTTTGATGTTAAAAAAAAGATTGATAAGTCTAATGTTGATCATTTTTCTATGCTCATTTACCATCCTCAGCTCCTCTTTAACTGTAAAGGCCGACACTGAGCTGGAGGCTGAGTTCAATCAGTGTTTTGAAAATATTCAGCTGGAATTAATTTATGCTGCTGGAGAAAGCATTGAAAGCAGTGGGGCAAGGATGCGCCGTTCAACCTACCTTTCCTTTGCCGCCGGAGGAATGTGGTTCCTTGGCCTTCTATTTAGTTCAAATTATGAGGAAGCAGGCTCATTAGT
>CAZXKH010000304.1:0-3172 GCA_964641385.1 uncultured Clostridia bacterium
GAGGAAGCAGGCTCATTAGTCTTTCTTGGATCCTCAATTTTTTCTATCTGGAGCTGGCTGGAGGGTTATTGGGCTCAGCAGGACCTGAGGGAAGGAGGAGAAAAACTTAAGGAAGCTGCTATCCAGGCAAACTGAGTCCAAAAAAACCCTATAGAAGAACATAAGAGAATAAAATACAAAAGGCATAGAAATTTTTAGCTGAAAAACAAATAAAATATAAAGATCCAGAATTAATTAATTACAATAACCAATTCATCCGAAAGCAAAGAGGGTCTGCAGGGGGACTTTTTACCAGTAATAAACTATCAACCAGCTCCACCTCCACCTCCTCCAGCACCACCACCAGCTGCAGAAGAAGTGGCAGTGGAAGCTATGGCTGCTGAGACAGCGCCAAAAGTATATTCCACAGCTTTAATTGCCTCCAGAGTCTCCTGCACTCCATCAACAGCCAGCCACTGGGGCAGCTCAATCTCCTCAGCCTCCTGATCATCAATATTACTCTCTATTTTTTTCCTCAGGCCCTTAAACTTACTTACCGTCATTTTATTATCCAGCAGTAGCCAGGGTAAATCCCTTAAAATAAACTTAAGAGCCTCTACTCCATTCTCCTCTGCCAGCTGTTCTAAGGCTTCCCTTCGTTCTTCAATATCTTCAGTAATCTTTTCCCTTATGATCAAAGCCTCATCCTTTAAGGGATAAATATATGCATAGCGGATAAACTCTCCCAGGGAGAAGAGGCCAAGGAATACTGCCGGAAGAAGGGCAGGAAATACATCTCTCATTAAAAAGATTAAGAAGAATATTATGGCCAGAAGTAATGAAGAGATGGCCAGCCCCAGGCTCTTATTCTTTAATTCTCTCCGCCTTTCAGAAAACCAGCGAGCACTCTCCGGTTCCTGCTGCATGCTATTTATAATATCCTTCCAGATAGATGACCTGGTAATTACCTTACTTAAGGGTTGGGACTTCTTTGACAGATAGTCAAAGAGACTGGTAAAGACTGCCGGTTCAGTAGCAGAATCCCCTGTTTCTGAGGGGCCGATAATAATCTCTGCCTTCTTGCCGCCCAGTAATCTATCCTTCATCTTAAGCTTCAACTTTATTAACCCACTTCCACCAAGATAAAAAATCAGGGCAGCCAGACCACGGGCACTCTTATCACCTGCCTGCCCATCCAGAAATACCAGCTGAGGAAAGGAGAGCTCTTGATAGCTATTACTTGCAGCCAGTGATAATTTAACCTGCGGATCATATCTCATCAACTGGCTACCCCTGATAATACGATATACTATCAGCAGCAATGCCACCACCACTACTGCAATCATAGAGCCCAGATAGTCTGAGAAGAGCACCTGCTCAGGCATTGACACCTGTTCCTCAAAATCAAGGCCAATTCTCCAGCCCTCTCCTGCCTCCAGGTCCCTGCGCACAAAGGAGAGCTCCTTCATCGTGACCGCCTGGGGCTCTCCTCCTCGGCTGAACTGTAAATCAACAGGCTCTTCCGGCAGGGAGACCTGCACTTCAACATTTCTAATTGGTACCTCCCATTCTTGACCTACTGCCTGCCAGTCAACATAATTACGGCCCTCCCGACTGATGAGGCCTTCCTGGCCCAGGTACTTGAGACGAAAGGTGGCCCTATTCTCTTCTGGCGGGTACTCCCATTGAAGCTCAAGCGAGGAACCATCCTCTACCTGATAATCAATTACAGGCAGATCTACACCTGTTAAAGAAATAAACTCCACCCCGGAAAAACCCCTACCGGGCACCTCTCGATAGGCACTGGTAAATTCACCCTGCTGGAAGTGATAGCTGATTTCCTCAGATATTTTAAAATCTCCTGCCTGATTAATATCCAGCTTGATGATATAATCGGAGATCTCATAAAGCTTATCAGCCCTGGCCGAGGAAAGAAATAATATTGAAAATGCAATAACTAGTATTGGGATTAATACTGTTTTTCTCCAGTACTCTTCCTTCAAAACCATCCCCCCAATATTGATATTCTTTATACCAACCACAGGCTCATTATAGCATAATAGAGAAGATATTAACAAATATTCGATGAAAATTACTGTCCAGAATAAAAAATCATGGATAAAACCTTCAAATTAAAGAAGGTTTTATCCATGACCCACTGGATTATTATATACATTAATCCATCAGCTCTTCGCACTCTGCTATCATCTCTTCCAGCTCTTCATCGATCTCCATAGACTCAACCCTCTCCACCAGAGCCCGATACTGGGGGCTAATAACCTGCAAATCCTTTCCAATAGCAGCCATTAAAGGACGAACATTATCCAGAGCAAACTTCTGTAACCTGCAGGCTTCCTCCTCAGTGAGATCTGAAATCCTTTCACTGGCTCTGGCCTCCTTAAGCATCTGTCCGGGGTCAACCCGATTAGCAGTAATATCCGCAATATTATTGGCAGACTCCTTTTCCAGGGACGCAAAGCAATCCTGATCCAGATGCCCGTAAGCTTTATCAATTAGCTTTTGCATTTTGCTATCAACTGGTATCTCCTGCCATCCATCAAGCCGATCTATTATTTGCTGCCAGGCCTTCCCTTTCTCCTCAGTATCCAGCCTGGTGTTGAGCAGGAAAGGAGCATTAACAGCTGCCAGGATCCCTCCCAGCTGACCGGGAAAAAGACGGAGCAGTTCCCTGGTTAAATAATCCCGGCGCTGACTGGAGGCTCTTCTATAGCTGCTTTCCCGGGCCAGTAGGCCTTTAAAGAGATCAGTGCCTTCCTCTTCTAAAAGGTGGCTTAAGATCTGTCGCTGCTCATTGAGGTTTTCCAGCTCTTCATCCAGATCAACCATTTTTGCTTCCAGGGCCTCCCGAAGCCTGAGCTCTCCTTCAAGTATCTTGCCAATTTCAGCCAGAGAAAAGCCATAACTACGCAGCAGGTCAACCCTTTTCAGGCGCTCCAGATCCTGTTGATCATAATTGCGATAACCATTTACAGGATCCTTCTCCGGTGATACCAAACCCTGTGCTTCATAATAGTATATTGCCTTCCTGGTCAGTCCTGTACTCTTCATCACCTGATTAATCAGCATTTTATTTCCCCTCTTTCCCTAAGTGTATTAATTATACTATAGGGTATAACCCTGGGGAAGAGTCAAGGGAAAATAATAATTTTATTTCCGGCAGATATAATTCATT
>CAZXKH010000305.1:0-3168 GCA_964641385.1 uncultured Clostridia bacterium
TGGTTATCAACCGGGCCTGGATCCAGAGGCAGAACCCTTCCAGGCCAGCTTCCGTCCCGATGATCGGGAAGACTTTATTCTCTAGAGGTGGGTGATGATGGAGCATAAGCTGCTCAATAAAGACGACTGGAAAGAGTTTATTCAATTACTGACAGGGGAGCGGGAGCTCTGGTTGCCGGAGGAGAAGGCTTTCAGTCCTGCCGCCAGCGAAATAGAGGAGCCTTTATCCCTCAGTCTTAATACCACCCAGCCCCCAAAGCATCTATTCTTGCCACAGACAGAGACGCTTTTTAAGTACCAGCCGAGAGAGCAGGAGGTAGAGCTGCCGGAGGAGCAGCCGGAGCGGATAATCCTTGGTCTTCGCCCCTGTGATGCCAGAGCTCTATCCATGCTTGATGCTCCCTTTTCCTGGGAGTTTGAGGATGGCTATTTTCAGGAACGGAGGGAGAAGACAGTCCTGGTTGGTTTGAGCTGTAATCAGCCTGGCATTAACTGTTTCTGCAGCTCCCTGGGAGGTGGTCCGGCTTCGGTAGAGGGGCTGGATGTACTGCTGACTGAGCTTAATGAGGCCTTCTTGATCCAGCCGGTAACTGAAAGGGGTCAAGATCTGCTGTCTCCAGCTCTCGATCTGCTGGCTGAGACCTCGGCTGAGGCTGAAGAAGAGTACAGGTCAGTGGTTAAGGAGGCTGAGGCAGGTATTAAAAGGACTGTAGATCCAGAGGGCCTGGCCGGGTCCCTGCCGGATTTATGGGATCACCAGCTCTGGCAGGAGAAGGCTGAGAGCTGTCTGGGGTGTGGTATCTGCACCTATCTCTGCCCCACCTGTCACTGCTTTGATCTTCAGGATGAGGTAGAGGGAAGGAATGGACGGCGCTGTCGTCTCTGGGATTCATGCATGTTCGAGGAGTACAGCCTCCATGCCTCCGGTCACAATCCCCGTCCCACAGCCCTGGAAAGAACCCGTAACCGGATTAACCACAAGTTCTTCTACTTTCCTGAAAAGTTTGGGGAGACAGCCTGTGTTGGCTGTGGTCGCTGCATACAGCACTGTCCGGTGAATATAGATCTCCTGGAAATTCTCTGTCAGCTGGAGGAGATAATATGAACAAGAGGGATAATCCCTATCAACCTTATACTGCAGTTGTTGAGGATTGCTGGTATGAAACTGAGGGTGAGCGCTGTATCAAGACCCTGCTGGTGAGTTTTGAGGATCCGGAAATCAGAGAGAACTGGGAGCACAAACCAGGCCAGTGTGCCATGATTGGACTTTTGGGAGTGGGGGAGAGTATGATCTCCATCTCCTCTTCACCCACCGAGGGTGATAGGCTGCGTTTTTCTGTGATGCGAATGGGTAAGGTGACCACTGCCCTGCACCAGCTGGAAGCTGGAGACAGAATGACCCTTAGGGGTCCCTACGGTAACAGCTTTCCCCTGGAGGAGTGGAGGGGTAAGAAGATACTGACCATCGGTGGTGGTATTGGGCAGGCTCCCCTGAGGCCGGTGATTGAGTATGTTAAACACCATCAGGAGGATTACGGTCAGCTGACAGTAATCTACGGTGCCCGCTCCACCTGTGATCTCTGTTTTCAACCTGAGCTGGAAAGAATGAGGCAGGATGATGAGTATAGCTGTCACCTTTCCATTGATGTGGAGGAGGAGGGATGGTCCCATTTCGTGGGCTTTGTTCCCGATCTCCTGATGGAGGTTAACCCCTCACCGGAGGGGACAGTTGCTGTTACCTGTGGCCCTCCTATTATGATCAGGTTTGTACTGGAAAGGCTTAAAGAGCTGGGTTTTGCCGATGAGCAGATCTATACAACCCTAGAAAACAGGATGAAGTGTGGGATCGGCAAATGTGGTCGCTGTAATGCAGGCCAGCATTATGTCTGTGTGGATGGACCTGTCTTCAGCTATCAGACCTTAAAGGAGATTCCCGAGGCCCTGGCCTGAGTCAGGCACCTTTGGCTAAAGTTGGAGGCCTGCAATGAAATTCAGCTGCCAGTCTCAGTTGGCTGGCCTGAGTGTCTAAGGCACTTCCTGATCCTGGTTATGAGACCTTCGGATCTTGCTCTGCAGAGGCCTAAAGTCCTGGTAGGTAGTGGAGTGGTATAGGCACAGCAGGCCTGGATAAGACTGGTGAAGGCAATGCTGGTTTCAGGCGGATTATTTGCCAATAACAATTTAACGGATAACTCTTCTCATAGAGGGTCTTTAAGGGGCTCTCTATTTTTTTGTGCGAAAAAAATTAAAAAAAAGAAGGGTTTTTATCTCCGGGATTGAATAGCTATAAATAGAAATTGGATCAATCCACTGATCCTTTGATCCGGTTGGCCTGATGATCAGCGTAAAATGAGGTGAAGACCATGGGTAAGGTTAAGATTAGTCGTAACAGTGGTATTCCTCTTTACATACAGATCAGGGATCAGATTACAGAACTGATAAAAGAGGGAAGTATGGTCAGTGGTGACCGGCTGCCCTCTGAAAGGGAGATGGCGACTCAGCTAAAGGTTAGTCGTAACAGTGTCAGTACTGCCTATCAGCTGCTTGAGCAGGAGGGGTTACTGGTCTCCAGGCAGGGAAAGGGTACCTTTGTCTGCAGCAGAGCCGAGGGCATGAAGGAGACAGAAAGAAGAAAGCATCTTTTAAAGATCATTGATTTTGCTTTGGAAGAGGCCCTGGAGATGGATTACCGGCTGGATGAGTTTCTGGAGATTGCTGAAATCAGGGCCAAAGAGAAAGAGGATGAGTTGAGTCGGATCCAGGTGGCCTTTTTGGAGTGCAACCGGGAACAGCTTGACAGCTTCTCTCATGCCATTGATTTTGGTGCCGCTGTAACCGTCCTGCCAATTTTAATCCGAAAACTTGAAGATGATCCTGAAAAGACAAAGAAGAAACTTCAAGCCTCAGATCTGATAGTTACCACTGCCTATCACTATCAGCAGACAGTTGATTTTATGGATGGTTATCAGGGCGAGATAATAGAAATCACACTTGATCCAGATATTACATCTGTAATACAGATTGCACAAATACCATCTAAAAAGAGGATTGGTTTGGCCTGTATTTCTGAAAACTTTGCCCATGAGGTGGTGAGGGTTCTCCGTAAACTTGACCTGGAACGGGAACTGGTCTTTTCTCTGCAGGAAAGGGGAGAGGGTTTTAGTAAAA
>CAZXKH010000306.1:0-3148 GCA_964641385.1 uncultured Clostridia bacterium
CCACTCAGTTGTCCACCTTACTTCCCTAAACACGTTCAGCTGAGTGGCTGTCTTCGGATCTGAGCGCCAGAGGTTACCGGCAGCGTAGACACTGTCTCCGGCCTCAATCGTAAGCCCCGAGAGGGCGCTGTCGAAGAGCATGTAATCCTTGTCAAAGTCCAGAGCATCGAAGGTCCCGACGGAAGCCTCGAAATCGGGCGTGGTGACAGTCCCTTCCAGGCTGTCCAGGGAAAGTACACTCAGGTCGGTACCAAGAAAGGCAGCAGCATAGTCAGCGGTGGCGGAAAGGCTCAGGTCGGCATCCACATTTTCGCCCTTGAAGGCCAGACCGAGGTCGAAGGTGTGATCAAAGGCAAAATCGTCTTCGATTTCATCTGTCCTACCAGTGTCAGTAAAGTAGCCATCGTCAGTTACTATCCTGTAGTCAACACCGTCATATCCTTTGAAGTCCGGATTAACCGTATCCTCAACTACAAAAGCATTATAAGTGAACGGAACTCCAACGGGATCGATCCAGACGTTGTCGATAGTAACGCCCGTGCTGGCGCTAACATCCAACACTCCCAGCTCTTCCTCGATGGCATCCAGCCTGTCCTCTACATCGGCGAACCTGTGATCAATAGCAGCAATCTGTGCGGCCAGAACAGCCAGTTCCCGATCGAACTTGGGGATTAACTGCAGTTCATCTTCAAATTCAGCTACCAGATCGGCCATCATGGCTTCTACTTCTTCCGCAGTGATATCGGGCTCGGGAATTTCAGGGAATTCTGGGTCATACTGATCCAGCATCCTCTGAATAACAGCCCTTACCTCTGCCAGCTGTGCTGCACTGAGATCATGCTGTGCGGCATCAATGTCTGCTTCCAGTTCTGCCTGCATGGCAGCCATCTCTTCCAGCAGCTTCTTCTCAGTCTCATCAAGGTCTTCGTGCAGACCTTCTTCTACACTAGCCAGAACATTTACTAAACCAACTTCAAGATCTTCCATTTCTGCCAGCAGGTCCTGTCTTTCCTGTTCGATATTCTCCAGCATTCTGGCAATAATCATGGCCACCTGGTACCTGGTCATGGTCTCCTGGCCCTTATAGGTGCCATCAGGAAATCCAGTGATAATACCGGCTGCAACAGCCTGTGTTACAGCATCATAAGCCCAGTGGTCAGCGGGCACATCAGTAAATGGCCCTGCAAATGCCGGCAGCGAAAAGACAGCTACCATAACAAAAGCCAATAACAATACGAGCTTCTTCTTCATTCTTGTTCCCCCTTGATTGATTTGTCTTCAGGTGGTTCACTGCAACAATCAACAGGGGAGTATGATGAGTCTCCTCGTTTCCTCATCCTCTACCCCAATCTTTGCTGTCAATGAACCCAATATGTTTGATCTATCATCCTCTCAACAGGCTTTTGTGACCAATCTTGGGGTCGTACACCTCCCTTCCATCACATTCTAACCCTCAAGGATGATAAAGATTATAATCCCATTTTTGCTTATGTCAACTGCCCTTCTATACTTCTATCTCTTCTTCCAGATTCCTGCCTGTAGATATCGTTATTTTATGGGAAAGAAGAGAAAAGCCACCTAATTATCAAGACAGCTATTATTAGATGTTCTCCACCAAAACAGAGATTCCTGCCTGTAAATCAATATTTTTTAAAAAAAATAGTATTTTTTTAATAAACTTCACTTTCCAGTACATTTTGATAATGTATTTATTTCAATGTATATGCCTATAATCTTACCATTATTCTTTTTCTCTGGCCTGAAAAAATCTTTCCAGCAGAATACGGGCTGCATAGCTGTCATACTCCTCCGGTGGTGTCTGTAAGGAGCAGGGAATAAACCTCCTCCATCCCCGGGGAGGATTTTCTTGAAAATAAAGTTTTCTCCCCTCCAGAGTTGAGTGCTCCTCATTGACCGGAAAGACTTTACCCCTGATGGCCCCTGATGACTCAAGCTCCTTCCTGACCTCCCTGGAGCTGGTCCCATCACCCAGGATAAAGACCAGCCTTCCGTAGCGACCACAGAACTCCTCCACTACATTCTTTAAAACCGAACGGGAGACAACCCCCTGCCAGAGGATCCCTTGCTGGTGATCACTTAAAACCATACCCACTTTATTACGACCGGGATCTATGGCCAGAAAATATTGTTCAGCTGCCATCGGCAAACACCCTGTACTCCAGATTGGAGGATAGAGTATCATTACGCCAGATATCCTCTAAGGCCACAATTTGGATTTGGAAACTACCCTCAAGTCCCTGCAGTTCTTCCATGAACTGCAGAATATCCAGGATCTCAAAGCTGCCCACCATACCATAGGCATCAGGCAGTATTCCCTCCTCCCGTGCCTTCTGATTAACCTGTAGGAGCAGTTCAATCAATACCATTTCCATATCACGACTGCTATCTCCAACCTCCACCTCCGTCTGGGCGATTATGTCACCGGCATTATATATCCGGTAATTCTCATAAATCTGAAAACCTGCCAGCAGCTGTTCACCATGGGGAGTATTCTGTTCGGCTACCATCCTCACGATCATATCCTGCTCTGACTGCCAGAGAGCAGCTGCCGTATCCAGAAAATTCTCTTCATAAAGGGCAATATCCTTAACACCCTCATCTATGGCAAGGTCCCGGGCCTTTGCCAGAAAATCCTTCATCAGCTCAAAGGTCTCCTGGTCCTTCTCAACCAGTCCCTTACCTCCGGGTAAGACTTCAGAATGTACAAGCTGGCCCTTGAGATAGGCCAGGTCACCAGTTGATATCTCGTGAATCTTCTGACTCACAGCCTGCAGGCGCTCACTATCGAATTTCTCCAAATCCTCTCTCGACCGGGAGAGATGCCTGACTGTACCTCTTAGCTCCTCTTCCTGCTGACTGAGCTCTTCAACCTTCAGGTTTAGCTCATCCTTGGTATCCAATAAGCTCTCTCTGCCCTCCTCCAGGCTCTCAATATCATCCTCAGCTGCTGCCAGTTCACTCTCCAGCAGCTGTTGCTCTCTCTCAAGCTGATCCCGTTCCTCTTTGAGGAGTTGATACTCATCTTCCAGCTGTGCCAGCTCCTCCTCTGAACTCTGACGCTGCTCCTCCAGCAGATCCAGCTGGTAGACCTGAGATTCAATCTCCTCCTGCATGGACTGTAGCTGTT
>CAZXKH010000307.1:0-3146 GCA_964641385.1 uncultured Clostridia bacterium
CAACTGGTGGCTTCCAGTCTGTATACTCCTTAAAACCCAGCAGGGCTTCAATCTCCCGGGCCGTCTTCTCAGCTCCAGGCCGATCAGCCTTGTTAACCACAAAGATATCTCCAATCTCCATGATACCAGCCTTTAAAGCCTGAATACTGTCACCGGCCCCCGGGATGAGAACAACCTGAATCGTATCGGCCACCTTCATTACCTCCAGCTCTGCCTGCCCCACACCAAGGGTTTCAATGATAATCAGATCCATACCAAAGGCATCCATGACTCTAGCAGCATCCCTGGTGGCCAAAGAAAGCCCTCCCAGGCTACCCCTGTTACTCATACTGCGGATAAAGACATCCTGGTCAAGGGTATGGGACTGCATCCTGATCCGGTCTCCAAAGATGGCCCCACCGCTAAAGGGGCTGGAGGGGTCGATGGCAATAACACCCACTCTCAGTTCATCCTCTCTGGCCCAGGGAATGAGTGCATCCACCAGGGAGCTCTTACCAACCCCTGGAGCACCGGTGACACCCAGCAGACAGGCATTACCGGTCATGGGAAAAATCTCTTTGAGAAGGCCCTCTCTTTCAGGGGCCTTGTTCTCCACCAGGGTTAAAATCCGGGACATAGCCCTTCGATCTCCCCGCTTAAAAGCTTCTAACAGTGGCTTAATTCTTAAACACCTCATCAATTGATTTATTTTTTTCTACCATAACTGAAAGGATTTTAGTTAAAGCCCCCTGGCAGG
Source organism: uncultured Clostridia bacterium (assembly GCA_964641385.1). Lineage (GTDB taxonomy): Bacteria > Bacillota > Halanaerobiia > CAZXKH01 > CAZXKH01 > CAZXKH01. Next base: position 737 of record CAZXKH010000307.1, read on the forward strand.
AGAGATATGTTCCCTGATCCACTCCACTATCTCCCCGGTGGAGGTACCGGGACCAAAGATCTCGGCTGCCATCCCCTCTTTTTTCAGCTGCTCTCTGTCATCCTGGGGAATGGTACCACCAACCATGACTTCAATATCACCGGCCCCACTCTCCTCCAGCAGTCGATCAACAGCCGGCACCAGCGTCATATGGGCACCGGAGAGGATACTGAGACCAATCAGGCTGACATCCTCCTGTAAAGCAGTCTCCACTATCTCCTCTGGAGTCTGGTGTAGACCGGTATAGATCACCTCAAAACCCGCATCCCTGAGCGCCCGGGCCACCACCTTTGCACCACGATCATGGCCATCAAGGCCGGGTTTGGCAATTAGTATTCTCAGTCGTTCTTCCATAGAAATTCCAGGGGTAGAGCCCCTGGCCCTACCCACAACCTCCCTTCCAGTAGTTATTAAACTCCCTAAATCACTGTCTGTTCCTGATAGGTACCAAAGACCTCTTTTAAGACCGAAACCATCTCACCCAGGGTAGCATAGGACCTGACTGCCTCCAAAATAAAGGGCATCAGGTTCTCCTCCCCTGAGGCAGCAAGTTTGAGGCGGTGAAGATTCTCCTCCACCTCTCTCTGGTCCCTCTTTTCCTTCAACTCCTCCAGCCGGGAGCACTGCTGACGCTCCAGGACCGGATCGATCTCCAAAAGCTCCATCTCCAGCTTCTCATCTTCCTCCTGATAACAGTTGACCCCCACCACATACTTCTCCTCTGCTTCCAGCTGACGCTGGTAACGATAGGCGGCATCGGCTATCTCCTGCTGAAAGAAACCGGCCTCAATGGCCTTCAGGACACCACCAAGGTCCTCAATTTGCTGAAAATACTCCTCTGCCCCCTCCTCCAGCTCATCGGTCAGCTCCTCCACAAAATAGGAACCGGCCAGGGGATCGATGGTGCTGGCCACCCCTGTCTCATGGGCCAAAAGCTGCTGGGTTCTGAGAGCAATTTTTACTGCCTTCTCCGTGGGCAGTGATAAGACCTCATCCATGGAGTTGGTATGCAGAGACTGGGTGCCACCAAGCACTGCCGCCAGCGCCTGGTAGGCAGTACGGATAATGTTGTTCTCGGGCTGCTGGGCTGTCAGTGAACAGCCGGCAGTCTGGGTGTGAAACCTGAGCAGCATAGAAGAGGGATCCTCTGCCCCATACTGCTCCTTCATCCTCCGGGCCCAGATCCTGCGGGCAGCACGATACTTGGCTATCTCCTCAAAAAAATCAAGGTGAGAGTTAAAGAAAAAGGAGAGACGGGGTGCAAAATCATCAACCTCAAGCCCGGCCTCCATCCCGGCCTCCACATAGGCAAAACCATTGGCCAGGGTGAAGGCCAGCTCCTGTAAGGCCGTTGAACCGGCCTCACGTATATGGTAACCGCTGATACTGATGGTGTTCCAGCGGGGCACCTCCCGGCTGGCAAACTCCAGTATATCGGTGATTAAACGCATTGAAGGAGAGGGAGGAAAGATCCAGGACTTCTGGGCTATATACTCCTTCAGGATATCGTTCTGAATGGTACCACGTAACTCGTCAAAGGAGACACCCTGCTTCTCACCGGTAACCAGATACATGGCCCAGATAATGGACGCCGGCCCATTGATGGTCATCGAGGTACTGACCTGATCAAGGGGAATACCGTCAAAGAGGAGCTCCATATCGGCCAGGGAATCAATGGCAACTCCCACCCTCCCCACCTCACCACTGCTGCGGGCATGATCGGAATCATATCCCATGATGGTGGGCATATCAAAGGCCACACTCAGTCCCGTCTGACCCTGTTCAAGTAGATAATGGTAACGACGGTTTGATTCCCTGGCAGTACCAAAACCGGCAAACTGACGCATGGTCCATAGACGACCACGATACATGGTGGGATATACCCCCCGAGTATAGGGATACTCACCGGGAAAACCCAGATCATTGAGGTAGTCAAAACCCTCCCTCTGTGCAGGGGTATAGAGCTCCTTAAGGGGCTGATCTGAGATGGTGGTAAACCTGTAATCCCGCTCAGAAGAAGAGGAATAACTCTCCTCCCGCCACCTTCTGTCTTCTTTATTAAGATCCTTCTTCTCGGTCACTAAGCCCTTCACCTCTCTTTCTGATAAAATTATTAATAAATACTCTGCTCAGAGACCTCTGTTATACAGAGGACCACTGAGTCTTACCGACAACCATCAGTCCTCCATAAATACTGTCTAAAAAGGCAATTCATCCGCCAGCAAAGAAAGCAGGCAGGCGGATTAATTGCCAGTAACTATCTTAAAGCATTATACAAGGCTTAAGTCCACAGCCAGCGATTTACCCCTCTCTAAAGCCCTTTCATTAATCTCTATTAAGTGGTGTCTCTTTTCAGGCAGCACCTTCTCCA
>CAZXKH010000308.1:0-3129 GCA_964641385.1 uncultured Clostridia bacterium
AGAATTAATTGTCCCGGCAATTATGCTGGCTGCTATACTTATTTACCTGGTACAGATCATCGGTATTAGAAACCCCCTACAAAATTTACTCTTTGCCGGTCCAGTAATCATAATTCTTTTTATAATACTGGCAGTTATTGTCTTTGGTGTCTTGCGTAAAGAGGAAGGTACCCGGGAGGGTGAAGGTGAAGAGAGGATCAGTGTAAAGAAATTAAAAATGCAGCTATTTATTATCCTGGGAATTGTTCTATATTTGTTTTTAATGGATCGGATGGGTTTTATTTTAAGCAGTGCTCTTTTTGTTTTTTTAGGTTTTTTGATTTTGGGTCTTAGAAGATGGTATCTGTTGCTGGTATTATCGATTATATTGCCTGTTGTAATTTTTGTTGTTTTTCGTGGCATCTTCTATGTTCTGCTACCGGAAAGTATTATAGAAGTTTTTATTCTTAATAACTTTTTATATTGAACCAAGAAGGCAGTTTTTGTGATGGCCCCAAACCTTTCTTCCTTTAGGATTCTCTTTGAAGATGGCTTAACTGAGAAGAGTTAGGATTATGGTTTTGGGGAAAGGAGGGATACTATGATTGATTTTGAGGCTTTATTGATCTCTTTTTCTTTACTTGCAAGCCCTTCAGTACTCCTGGCCATTCCTATTGGATTGCTGTATTCAATAGTTGTTGGTGCTATTCCGGGCTTTAATGTTATTATCGCCATTGTTACTCTATTGCCCCTGACATATGCCCTTGATAGTCTGACGGCCATAGTACTGTTAAGCTCAGCCTATGGTGGTGCAGTCTATGGTGGCTCAATAACTGCCATCTCTTTGCGGATACCCGGGACACCTGGTGCGGCAATGACTGCCATCGAGGGTTACGAACTGACAAAAAAGGGAAAGGCCAACGAAGCCTTTGGTTATGCTACTATTTCTTCTGTATGTGGTGGCATAATATCCTATTTAATAATTATGTTTATCATGTTTCCGGCCTCCAGGTTTGCACTTATGTTTGCTTCTCCGGAACTCTTTGCCATTGTTATCTTTGCCATCTCGATTATTGGTGTCTTAAAGGGAGGCTCAATGGCCAAGGGTCTGGCAGCAGGTATCTTTGGATTGCTGCTTGGGGTTGTGGGTCTTTCTCCCTATGGAGTATCCCGGGCTGACTTTGGAATGATAGAACTGATGGATGGTATTCCTGAGATTCCAGCTTTAATTGGTCTCCTTGCCTTTACGCAGATTATGTTTTTGCTGGAAAAGGATTTTATTGTAGAAAAGACAATAAACTTTAAACCAAGTATCATTAAAATGTTTTTATCGGGTGTTAATGTTTTGAGGAAGAATAAGGTTACTCTGCTTCGTTCATCGATTATCGGGATGGTTATTGGTCTTATACCAGCTGCCGGGGCATCCATAGCCTCCTTTATCAGTTATAATGAAGAGGGAAAAAGATCCCCTGAATTAATTGGAAAGGGTTCCCTCTCAGCCATTGTAGCTGCTGAATCAGCCAATAATGCTTCGGAAGCAGGTTCGATGGCTACTATGCTTGCTCTTGGTGTGCCGGGAAGTGGAGCCATTGCAGTTATTATGGGAGCTCTAATTATGCATGGCATAAGACCGGGACCCAGGATGTTTACCCCTTCTCTGGAGCTGCCCTTTGGTGGGATGACCTTTGTTTATGCCATCATATTAACTCAGCTGATTGCTGCCCTGATGATACTGCCCCTTGGTCTCTTTTATTCAAAATGGTTTTCCCAGATAGTAAACTTTCCAACAAAATATCTGGCAATTGCAATTGCCCTCTTCTGTGTGGTGGGGGCCATCGCCATTAGAAACTCATTGCTTGATGCCTGGATCATGCTGATCTTTGGAGTTCTGGGATATATAATGTCCAAATATGAGTATCCACCGATTGCAACTGTGCTGGGTTTGATACTGGCACCTATTGCTGATGCCGAGCTAATCAGATCTAATATGATGTACCATGGCCGGTTATGGTTAATAGCAACCAGGCCCATAGTGATAATATTTTTTGCCCTGACAATCTTTGGGTTTCTTTATCCATTTCTTAAAAAACGTTTAACCAGCAGTAAGAGCTAAAAGCCAATGAAAGGGGAATACCATTGCTGATAGTTGATCGGGATACAATATTAAGTGAGGTCAGCATCAAGGATGTAATGGATGCTGTACGTGGAGCCTATGTTGAGTACAGCCAGAAAAGGGCGGTTGTTCCTATCAGAACTCAGATTGAGATGGGAGGGGATAATACAGGTCTCTTTATGCCTGCTTACTCACCAGTGATGGGCAGCTATGGAGTCAAAGTTGTCGCAGTCTTCCCGGATAATATAGAAAGGGAGCTGCCAACAATCAGCAGCACAATCCTCTTGAATGATGCCGAGACAGGTCTTCCAGCTGCCCTGATGGAAGCAGCAACTATTACAGCTTTAAGAACTGGTGCTGCCTCTGGAATTGCCACAGATATTTTGGCCCTGCCCGCAGCTGAAAGGTTAACAATTATTGGCTGTGGTGTGCAGGCCAAATACCAGTTACTTGCCATCTCTGAAGTTAGAGATCTAAAAGAGGTTACCATCTTTGATATTGATAGAGAGACTGGAGCCAGGTTTGTGGCAGAGATGAGAAATATTATGAAGCATAAAAGTCCATTCTTTTACTTTGCTGAGAGTGCAGATCAGGCTGTTAGAGAGGCTGAAATAATCGTCACCGCCACTACATCCAAAAAACCTGTATTTAGGGGAGAAAACCTGAGACCGGGAGTCCATATTAATGCTGTAGGAGCCTTTACACCAACCATGCAGGAGATTGGTGAAGATACCCTGCTCAGGGCAGACAGGGTAGTTGTTGACTCCAAAGAAGCAGTGCTGGAGGAGGCCGGTGATCTGATTATCCCCATTCAAAGGGGCCTCTTTAATCCGGATCAGATTTATGCAGAGATCGGTGAGTTGATTGCAAAGAAAGAAGTTGTACGCAAGGAGATTGAAGAGATTACATTATTCGAGACGGTTGGAATTGCAATTCTGGACATTGCAGTGGCCAGAATGATCTATGATGACCTCTCTGGTAGTGATAAAGGAAGAAGGGTCGATCTGTTCTAGGCGGCTGGCTGTATGATCTCTTCT
>CAZXKH010000309.1:0-3127 GCA_964641385.1 uncultured Clostridia bacterium
GGTTATTATTTTCGAACTGCTTGGCCCTTTGCTTGTTAAAAGGGCCCTGGAGATTACAGATGCCATCGGGGAACAGGATTTATAAATTAACATAATCTTTAGCTTGATAGTAATCACTATTTATTGTATAATTAATTTAAAATAATAATAATAATTGCTTATACTAAACATCTTTAATCTGCTAACCCCTTCAACTGATAAATATTTTTTTATGAAAGGAGGTGCACCCGGGAAAGATTAGTTTAGTACCGGGTAAGATTTTGAAGGAAAAGACCAAGCGCAGGATGACCAAACAACGGACTGCAATTCTTGATGTTCTACGGGATACTAAATCACATCCAACTGCAGACTGGATCTATGATCGGGTCAGGGAAAAAATGCCAAACATCAGTCTGGGTACAGTTTACAGAAATCTCAAGGTTCTACAGGAAATGGGAGAGATCAGGGAGCTAAATTATGGCAGCTCCTATAGTAGATTTGATGGGAATCCCGAAAACCATTATCATTTTACCTGCCAGGAATGTGAAGGTGTCTTTGATGTTGAACTAGAGGTCAGGGATGAGCTTAACTCTATGGTTGAGGAGAATATGGGTTACATGGTCTATGACCATCGGTGTGAGTTTTATGGCATCTGCGAGGACTGCAGGATGGATTAATTTAATGGAGTTTTAGCTAAAAATTTCCTGCCGGCCCCAAGAAAAAATACGATTATCAGGTATAAAGAGGATCAGGCACTTAACAAAGGGAGATCTATTTATTTAGCATCCCTTTGTTTCTTTTTTTGTTCGACATACCTATATATAGTATGTTACAATAATAGACATACAATATCTAGTAGTATAACAGAGGTGATAATGCTAATGTCAAAGGTACAGCTCTCAGCCAATGCCCTGAAAGTACTGGAAGCACGATATCTGAAACGCAATAAAAAGGGGGAATTGGATGAGACCCCGGCAGAGCTTTTTCGACGTGTGGCCCGAAATATCGCCAGTGCCAATGAATTGTACGAGCAGGATCCCAAAAAGGATGAGGAAGAGTTTTATCAGCTGATGTCCAGGCTTGAATTTTTACCCAATTCACCCACTTTGATGAATGCAGACAATGACCTTCAGCAACTGAGTGCCTGTTTTGTGCTGCCTATTGAGGACACTATGGAAGGCATCTTTGATGCTGTAAAACAGACAGCTTTGATCCAGAAGAGTGGAGGAGGGACCGGTTTTAGTTTTTCTCGTTTGCGCCCTCAGAATGATATTGTCCGCAGTACAGGTGGAGTGGCCAGTGGTCCTATCTCCTTTATGAAGGTCTTTGACAGTGCCACCAATACCATCAAGCAGGGTGGCAAGAGGCGGGGAGCCAATATGGGTATTCTAAGAGTTGATCACCCTGATATTATGGAATTTATTACCGCCAAGGAAGAAGAGGATCAGCTGAATAACTTCAATCTTTCTGTGGCCGTCACCGATGATTTTATGGAGGCCCTTAAAGAGGATAGATCCTATGGACTGTATAGCCCTCGCAGCAATGAGCTAGTTGAAGAGATCGATGCCAGCAGGATCTTTCAGCGGATGGTTGAGATGGCACACCGTAACGGAGAACCGGGTATCATTTTTATTGATCGAATTAATGAAGATAACCCCACCCCCGGGCTGGGTGATATTGAGAGCACCAATCCCTGTTCGGAACAGCCCCTATTACCCTATGAGGCCTGCAACCTGGGTTCAATTAATCTCTCGAAGATGATTAAGAGGGATCAGGAGGGGGCAGAGGTCGATTATGACCGCCTGGAGAACACCGTTCGCAGCTCGGTTCGCTTTCTTGATAATGTAATCGATAAGAACTGCTATCCCCTGGAGAAGATCGGAGAAATGGCCAGGGGTAATCGGAAGATTGGTCTTGGGGTTATGGGCTGGAGCGACCTTTTGATTCTACTGGGGATTCCCTATAACAGCGAGGAAGCAGTTCAACTGGCTGAGAAGATGATGTCCTTTATACAGGATGTATCACATGATCAATCAAGGAAAATAGCCAAAGAGCGCGGTTCCTTCCCCAATATTGAAGCAAGTATTTACCAGCACCCGATGCGAAATGCCACCACTACCACCATTGCTCCTACCGGTTCTATTAGTATAATTGCTGGTTGCAGCAGTGGTATCGAGCCTCTTTTTGCCATTAACTATGAGCGCAATGTGCTGGATGATACATTAATTGAAACTCATCCTATTTTCGAAGAGATGACCAAGGAGCGGGGGATTTATAGTGAAGAGTTGATGGCAAGGGTGGCTCAGGAACATTCAATCCAGGAGATGGATGAGATTCCAGATGATATTAAAGAGGTCTTTTTGACAGCACATGATATCAGTCCTAAATGGCATCTCAGGATCCAGGCTGCCTTCCAGAAACATATTGATAATGCCACCTCCAAGACAGTTAATTTTCCCAGCCATGCTACCTTAGATGATGTAGCAAGTGTTTATCAGCTGGCATATGAGCTGGGCTGTAAGGGAGTAACTGTCTACCGCGATGGGAGTCGTGATCAGCAGGTGCTGCAGGTAAGGAAGAAAAAAGATAGTGAGGACCAGAAGGTTAAGCGCCCCCGACCCAGAATCACCTGGGGTTCAACTGAGAAGGCCAATATCGGTTGTGGCAAGCTATATGTGACAGTCAATGCTGATGAACGGGGAATTTGTGAGGTCTTTACCTCTACTGGCCGGGGGGGAGGATGCCGTTCACAGTCTGAGGCTACCAGCAGACTTATTTCTCTGGCTCTGCGTTCGGGAATACCCATTGAGGAGATCTCAAATCAGCTGAGAGGTATTAGATGTGCTGCTGCCATTAAAAGAAAGGGAGTTAAGAATGTTTCCTGTCCTGATGCCATTGCCCGGGCCATTGAACGCTACCTGGAAAACAATCAGCTCTGGAAGGAGCGAAGAAAGCATTCCTACAAAGAGGAAGAACCGGATTTCTTTAATAATAACAACCATCACAGCCAGGCCTGTCCAGATTGTGGACATGAGCTGGAGCATGATGGGGGGTGTGTCCTCTGTCGGAACTGTGGTTTCACCAAATGCTGGTAGACGGTCAGCTACCCCGCCCTTTTGAGAACCTAAAGGGCGAGGCCTGTAGTGAA
>CAZXKH010000310.1:0-964 GCA_964641385.1 uncultured Clostridia bacterium
GATAATGCAAGAAATTTGGGTGAGTTTGCTCTTGGGACAAATTATGCCTGCAGAATTATTGATGTCTCTAGAGAGGTAAAAAAGCGTCTGGGGACCTATCATGTGGCCATGGGTGATTCAATGTCTCTTGATGGTACTGTCGAGAGCGGCTTACATCTTGACATAATATTTATTGATGGCAATGTATACTTTGATGGTGAGGCTGTTATTGAAGATGGAGAACTGTTAGTGGATTTAGATTAAACAGGAATATTGTCAGAGTTCGGAACAAAAAATAGAACTTATTCTTCTAATTAAAGCATCAGTAATAATCTATTTACATCAGTAAATAAATCAAAATATGCCATAAATGGCTATACCTAATTCCGAACTCTGATAATTTTTTATGAGTGGAGGTGGTAAATTACTGTTAACTGCACGAGTCTGTATTGCTGGACGGCTATAATTTGCGATTATTAGGGTAAAGGAACCAATTATTTGTCTCTGTTTCTTATTTGTATCAGACAAGAATGATATAAGATCCTAATGTCAGGGCGAGAAAATTAAGCAGGGAGAGACGACCATTCATAAAAACCATACTTATTGTAACAGTATTGCAATCTCCAGATAAATATTCTTTTCCCAATAATGTCTGACTCTTCGCACAAACAAAATAATGATTATGCAGAATCATAATATACTATGGAGTGTGATTTTAATGAAATTGAAGGGAAAGCTGAAGAGAAGAAACTTTATCAAGGGTTCAGTAGGAAGTGCCCTGGGGTTAACTATGGGTTCAATGTTGTCTGGTGGCCCCTTTGGTATGGCCAGTGCTAGTGACTATCCGTCAAGAAACCTCCAGGTAGTTCTTGGTACCAGTGAGGGAGGTTCTCAGGATGTTCTATCTTATTCACATGGAAATGTTCTTGCAGACCTAATGGGAGTATCTATGGCTCGAGACTTTTATCCTGGTGCCGCTGGTGAG
>CAZXKH010000310.1:974-3125 GCA_964641385.1 uncultured Clostridia bacterium
CTATTCAGTATTTAATCAGAGAGACCATGATGGTCATTATCTGCTTTTTGCCAACATGGGCCATGAGAGTGTAATGTATGTCCTTCATCAACCATCAGCATTTTCTCTGGAAGAAGATTTTATTTATCCCTGTTCATTGGGTGTTGACCCGGTAATGGTGACCACTCATAAGGATGGACCATATAAAAATATGGAAGAGTTTATTAATGCCGCCCAATCAGAACGTATCAATGTTGGAATTGGTCGTGCAGGTAGTTCATTACATTTAGCTGCTGCAGTACTAAAGAATCAGACCAATGCACAGTATACCATCATACCTTATGGTGGCGGTGGAAATGCCAGAGTTGCCCTTATTCAAAAAGAGGTAGATGTAATAATTGTTCCTGCTGGGGGAACCTATTCCTATATCGATCAGGTAAACCATATAGGGATCTTTCAGAATGAGGTTATGGCACCCAAGATTACACAGGAGGCTCCTCCAATAAATGATGAGATTGGAACTGAAGTTCCCGAACTTGCTTCTTATAGAAACTGGTGTGTCCATAGAAAATTTAAAGAAGAATACCCTGATCGTTATAAGTTCTTAACAGATAAGATGGAAGAGGCCTTCCATGATCCAAGATTCCATCAAAATCTAAAGGATAGAGGAGAAGGAGTAGATCTTTATGATACTTATCGTGGAGAAGAGGAGACGATGGGTATCTTAAGTAACTTAATCAGATTTGGTCGTGAGTTTAGAGATGAACTGGATGTTTAAGCTATAATAGCCAGAATTATATCAATAAGCAAAAAGCCTGGGGAAGAAGGAATCCTTCTTCCCCAGGTCATAAAAAAAGATTATAGGGCAATTTTGATTAATCTCAGAGCATATTTATAAATCTCAATTATATTTCGTCCATTGATAATTATTGTGTTAAATTATGGTTGAAAGGATTGGGTGTTCTTATGTCTGATAAAACTAGTAATTCTTTATCTATGTTTCTTAGGGAATTGATTGTACCGGTGCTGGCTGTTTCCTTTGCCATTTATTATTATATTACCATTACGGGCCTCCGCTGGGAATCTGCAGGTTATGCTCTGGTAATGATTGCTGGTATTATTATTCTAAGCATAGTTGTACTCTCCATGGTTACAGTTAAGTTTCTTCGAGGTGAAAGATGGGACAACACTATTCTCCCAGAAAAGGCTGCTAATAGGCGTCAGTTATTCATCTTTGTTCTGGGTTTGATAGGATATGTATATTTTATTAGTCTTATAGGTTATTCGACTGCTACACTCCTCTATTTAGCAGTTATGTTCCTTTTACTTAAAGCTATGGACAGCTGGAAGGCTTTTGCGATCATCACTGTATTATCGGTTTTGTTAAGTTATTTTCTATTTATTGAACTATTAAATTTAAGGTTACCAGCAGGGTTTATAATTAATATCTTAGGAGGGCTGTTTTGATGGATGGTAGTATAGTAAGTGAAGTAATTAGTTCAATACTATCTCATTTTTGGCTAATTCCTGCCGGGGCTTTATTGGGTATCCTTTGTGGTTCACTTCCCGGATTTAGTGCTTCTAATGCTCTGGCGGTACTCTTACCTGTGACCCTGGGTATGAGCCCTCACCCAGCATTAATTTTTATGGGTTCAGTATATTGTGGTGGTAATATGGGGGGTTCCATACCGGCAATATTATTAAATACACCCGGTACCGGTGGCTCAGTGGCCACGACCTTTGATGGATATCCCATGACAAAAAAAGGGAAGGCGCTACAGGCGTTAAATATTGCGATTATCTCATCTTCCTTTGGTGGTATAATTGGTATAGGGATAGCCTTATTTGCCATCTCCTTTCTGGCTCAGATAACAATGGCCTTTACAACAGTTGAGCTTTTTATTGTAATAATGCTGGGTATTGTTTTGATTGCTCAGATTGGTGGGGACAATGTATTTAAGGGTTTGCTGGCCGGTATTCTGGGGCTATTAATTGGTGCTATTGGTTTTGATTTTGTTTATAGTATTCCTAGAGCTACCTTTGGAATACTGGAACTTTATGATGGAGTTCCAAGAATACCTGCACTTATCGGGCTCTTTGCAGTCTCAGAGATGATGAAGATGATGGAAAAAGAGAGTATATCTGGCAAGGTAGAAATTGCAGGAAATATGT
>CAZXKH010000311.1:0-3117 GCA_964641385.1 uncultured Clostridia bacterium
TGCTATGTGACTGCATTCCTCCCCGCCCCTTTCACGGACGAGGTTTCCTGCAGAATATTTATGAAACTAATATTAACCTGCTCCCATCCTAAAACAGAAGAAACAAAAGAAGACCCCCTGGTTTAGGAGGCCTTCTCGAGACAAATAAATTGCTGATATTATTCATTGATGGAATCGAATTTTGAGGAGAGATTATCAAGCACCTGGGGTAGAGTGGTGTACTCCATATCGGCCAGGGGCAGACGGTGAGGCTCAAAGGGTCCATGCCGCCTCAGATAGCTGGCAACCTGCATGGCCTCTTCACGAACCTGGTCATAGGCCGGATCATCGAAGAGATCCACCGGCCCCTCCAGACTACCACAGTTCAGCTGATAACCGGCAGCTATGATCCGTGGTGGTCCATCAAACCTTGTGCAGCGAGCATCATCAAAGGCAACTGGCATCAATGGACCATTGTGACTACCCCGCATCCAGCCACTGACGAGATGTGGCAGAGAGAAGGGTTCAATTACTTCACCCAAAGCGGGCAGGCCGGATTGTGCCCTTACCAGAGCCACCGGATCATCCTTACCCACATATTCACCTGCAATCTGATAGAGCTTTTCGGTGGAAATAGCAGCCACCGGTTCATCTGCAGGGAGCTTGGGATGGTTTTCACGGGGAAAGACACGCTTAATTACATATTTGCTCTTGGCCCCAATTAGGGTCAGGATAGAATACATCTCCTCAGGTGTCTTTAAAAAGATCCTTTTCTCCTCTTCTATATCCCAGATTTCAAAGCAGAAGCCACCATGAAGACTGGGATCGATAATCAGACCGGCAGTATTAAAGGGATCGGCAAAAATCCTGAAGATAGGAAGATTAAAGGCTCCAGGTTCAGTCTTATCCATCATAAAGGCTACCAGTGGTTCAGCCTCACGCTCTTCAAATTCCAGTTCAGCCACTCCCGGTCCCAGACCCTTTACATTGCCAGAAAAACTATCAGCCAGAAGGTCCTGTCCCGCCCCATAGAGACAGAGCTCACGGGCGGTCTCTGTTGCGGCTTCAAAGGCATCCCAGGCCAGGTGATGAATGGGTTCTGAGTCACACCCCTTGTAGTGAGTCATTAAGAGCTGCAGGTCATCACCGGCGGCCATAACCCGAAAATCATTGATCATGCCCTCCTTTTTCTCTTTTTCCAGACACTCAGTAGCAACTTCCATCAGCTTGGGATGAGTGGTTGCATGTCCTGGAAACCCACCAACATCAGCTTTAATGGCTGAAACAGTCAACTTTGACATTTGTTATTACCCCTCCTTAAAATATTCCTTGATGATATATAGTGGAGACAAAGGATAGTTATGCTCCTCTGTTCATACTAAATATAACCTATTTTTACCTTCATTTTACCTGAATAGTATAACACATTATATAATATACCACATCACATTCATTTTTCCTTCTTTTTTTCTTCAATTTTTGGAGTTTTTTTCTGCAGATAGGAAGCCAGTTTATGAACCGAGGTCATGATATTATCCTCTGTTAGCACCAGCTCAAAATCCTTATCCTTGATACTCCTTAAATAAAGGGGATCATAGTAATGGGTTAGAAGATATTTGACCACCCTGTCAACTGCTCCCTCCTCCAGCTCTTCACAGAGGAGGGTTACCCTCTTCTTTCCCAGTTTATTGCTCAGTCTTCTAATGGAACTGGCAGCCTGAGATGAAAAATTAACACCGGTAGAAGCATATTCGGTTACAATTCTCTCCACCCTTCTTTCCAGAGAAGATTGAAGAAGAACCCTTTCACCCTCCTGCATTCTTTTTACCAACAGATCGGGGAGCACAATTTTTCCAATACACCGGCTCTCTGCCTCCAGCAGGATATATGGGGAATGAAGCTCTTCTTTCAGCTGGAACAAAAGCCGGGCCTCAAAGTTTTTTTGATTCTGCTCCTCCTCCATGCCAAGATGACCAAAGGCAGAACCGCGATGGCAGGCCAGGTCTTCAAGATCTAGGGCTGAATATCCAGTACTCTTTAGGACTCTGATCAGCTCCGTCTTTCCAGCCCCGGTTAGGCCATAGACCAGGACCATCGGAGGCAGCTGATTAAGGATAGACTCTAAACCATCAAGCACATACTGCCGAAAGGCCCTGTAACCCCCTTCCAGCTGATAGGCATCAAAACCAAGGAGCTGGAGCACAGTTACCAGCCCCCTGCTCCTCATTCCTCCCCGCCAGCAGAAGACGATCAGCTCTCGGTCATCATCAAGCTCTCCAATCCTGTCCACCAGCCCGGGAAGAGAGGGAGCAGCATAGCTCAGGGCCAGAAATTTTGCTTCTTCGGGATCCTGGCTGTAGAGCTTGCCCACCCGATGGCGCTCCTGGTTGGTGAAAATAGGGAGATTAATAGCCCCCGGAATGGTTCCCTCCCTGTACTCATTGGGAGTCCTGGTATCAATCCAGAGAGCACGCTCAAGCTGCAATCCCTCTTTAATTTTCACCCTCTGCATTATCCTCACCTCAATAAATTTTTCAGCCAGACTGCAGCCTACAGAATAATCGTCATCTATTATCATCCCAGCTCCTGAAGCTTCTCCTGGTTGGGAATCCCCTCTTCATTCCAGCCCCGCGAGGGTTATTGCACACTGAGCATCCTGCCCAGTGGTGGCAGGTTGCCCTCAGTTCTCCCACCACCTTGAGGACTCAGAATCAGGAAAGGAGCTGTGTCATCCTTCCTGCTGAGACCCCAAGGGAGATTGATCATCCCTTTCAGGTTAAAGCTGTGCTTCTCCAATTCCCATTACCCCCTGGGGAATTATCCCCCACCCCAGTAACCACAGTGCCAGCAGCCCTGCTATCATTGCCATCAGTGATTACTACAGCTTACTGCCAGGAGAGTCACCTCTGGTGATATCATAGAAAAGGCGGGCTGCCAGGGCAGTACCGCCTATTTAATCCTTTAGTAAATCCTCATCAAGCCTTTCTAACCAGCCCTGCAGTTAGATCGATGCTTAAATATTATTCTGATAACCATTAATTTTGACATACTCCCCGCCCATTCGCTTCGCTCATGAAGCGAGGTTCTTAACTGCTTTAAGCAGTCTTCTTAGCTGATGTTTCATTGGAATACCCCGTA
>CAZXKH010000312.1:0-3108 GCA_964641385.1 uncultured Clostridia bacterium
GCAGGGTCAACCTGAAGGACAGCTTTGCCCTGGTTGAAGATGGGGAGCTCTTTCTGCACAATATGCATGTGGCCCCTTACCGGCATGGCAATCGCTACAACCATAAGCCTGAAAGAAAGCGAAAGCTTTTGCTGCATAAGCGCCAGATCAGGCGCTTAATTGGGCTGACTCAGCAGCGGGGCTATACCCTGATACCCATTCGCCTTTATATGCGAAAAAACCTTATTAAAGTGGAGCTGGGTCTGGCCAAGGGCAAGAAGAAATATGACAAGAGAAGGGATCTGGCCAAAAAGGCTGCTCAGAGAGATATTGAAAGGGCTTTCAAAGAAAGACAGCAATATTAAAGTTTGGGGGCGTGTTTTAGGACTCGATTCGGGGATGGAGACAGTGGTAGTCAGGCCGAGGACACCTTTAACTCGTAAAACACTGGTATCTAAATTTATCTGCCGACACTAACACAAGCGGCTACGCTTTAGCCGCCGCCTAAACGAGCGGCTACGCTTCTCTGTTCTTGGCCTGTGAGAACAGTGGAGTGTCATAAAAAGCAGGTGTACCCATTGATTGATGCCTGTAGATCGATGGGGAAATTGACAGGCTGGGATGCCAGAACCCTGCCCTTGGGGGTCTGACATCCGAGAATAAAATGAGGGCTAAGCCTGTAGAAACCGCTGGGGAATTCCTCGAAGACGAGGGTGCAAATCCCTCCGCCTCCACCATTTTAATAATATATTTTGAAAAAGAGCAGGGGAGAGATCAAGCAGATTCCTTCTGCTCTTTTTTATATCTCTTTGCCAGCAGGCCTTTGGTTTTAATTTTTGCTACCATAGATGGCCAAGGTAATCATTTTGAAGGGGAGGGGAGCCGCTCTTTATGGTGTGTATAGGGTAGCGGCCTATTTGTGAGGTTAAAGAAGACTTACTTTTATATTCTGGTTTCGGTGGCGATGATGGTCCTGGTTCTGGTGGCCGCCAGATTAATCTATGATCTAAGTGATTATCAGCGGCACCGACAGGCCGAGCAACCTCAGGTAGAAAGAGACAGTCAGGAGCTCTTACAGCGAATCGAAGCCCTGCTGGAACAGCAAATAGCTGATAGTCCCTTTGAGGTTAGTCTATTTCTTTATGATCTTCATCACCAGTTAGAGATAGACTTTCATGGTTCCAGGTCCATTTATCCGGCCAGTATGATTAAGAATCTTATTCTTGTTTCTGCTCTGCAGGAGGTAGAGAGGAAAAGGATTAGTCTTGATGAATCCTTTCAGCTGAGGCAGGAAGATAAATATGAGGGTGATACTCCAGTTACCGGAACCGGTGTATTGCAGTTCTCAGCTGCAGGAGAGAAGTACACCCTGGAAGAGTTGCTGATCCTGATGATAGCAGAAAGCGATAATATTGCAGCCAATATGATTCTTGATCGCCTGGGCAGGGAAAGAATAAACAGCCTGGCTTCCGGGGTGGCGATGGAGGATACAGCTGTCAATAGAAGAATGTTTGAGCTTGAATCTCCCTATCCTTCCAATTCTTCATCGGCTCGAGATTTGACAAACTTGCTGATTGCTTTAGTTGAGGGTGAGCTGCTGGGGGATAGCTTAACCACCAGGGCTCTGGACATCATGTCAGAGGGAGAGTATAGAGAAAGGATTGGTCGTTACCTGGACAGAGAGGTAAGAGTGGCCAACAAGCTGGGTACAGTCTCTACCATGGTTGGTGATACAGCACTTATCTTTTTTCCTGATCGTTCACCGGTGGCGGTAACAATTATTGTAGAAAAGCCAGAAGAGATAGGTGTAGAGATGGCTGAAAGAGAGATTGGCAGACTGGTTTCAACACTAATTTTGTTTCTGGAGTTTATTTGAAATCAACTCCATTTTCCTGTACAATAAAATTAAATTCCTTAGGGGAGGTGGATTACTGTGCGACGTCCTCTGACTGTCTTGATCATGGTGGCAATCTTACTCATGGGTGTCTCACCACTGCTAGGGGCTGATGGGGACCAGGTTAATGATCTGCAGCAGGAGGAATTAGAGAGACTCTTTCAGCTGAGGAGAAGCATACTTCAGGAACAGGTAAAGGCAGGTTTAATTGCAGAGGAAGAGGCAGAAAAGATGCTTGAGATGCTTGAACTACATCAGGAGCTAGGGATTGTTCATGGTCTTGTTCCCTATTATCTGCCTCAGGGCTGGTTTTTCTGGGAGGAGTGGCCGGAGCTGGAGGATAAGATGACCTCATTAGAATTCTATTATCAAGCTTTGCAGCTAATGTCTGAGGTGGAGGAAGAGATCAAAGAATTAAAAATAGAAAAATAACTGCTCTGCCCTTCTTGCAAGGGCATTTTCTTTATCTAATTGGTTGAGCCAGGTAATAGAATACTGGCGGTTAATATGACATATTACCTATAACTGGAGGGGTTATAAATGGTGCAGGATTATCGGATTGAAGGATCTATAGTCTTTTTTGGGGTTGAGGATTTAGAGCAAACGGACAGTTTTTATCGTCAACATCTGGGCCTGACTCTGGACAGGGATCAACAGGTATGCCGAATATACTCTGTCCCTGGAGGCGGAAGACTTGGTTTTTGCTCTCATCTGCCCGTCTTTCAGGATAAGAAGGGGGCCATTATCACGCTACTTACTGATGATGTAGATGCTTTTTATCGGCAGCTAAAAGAAAGGGGCCTATCACTGGCCGGGGAACCAGAGAGGAATGAAAAATTTAATATCTATCATTTCTTTCTTGAGGATCCGGATGGATATCTGGTTGAAATACAGACATTTCTGGATTAATTATGTAACTGAATGAATTAATATTAACAATCTCTAATAGTTCTCAGTAACGCCAGGCAACATGGACTTAGTGGTATCAACTTTATGTGAAAAATATTAGGGAGGGTTGATGTTATTAGTTTATTTAATAATAAACTTTCTGAAACTGTAGAGAGAATAGAGAATCTTAACCCGCTGGTTTTATTATTTCTTATTTTGCCTGTAACCCTGACGAGTATTATTGTTCCGAATACGAATCTAATAACAAAGAGCTAATCGCAGTCTTTATTGCTTTTTTAACAAGGTAAGGCAAGAAGTCCGCTTGCAAACTTTGTTTGCTGGCGGAT
>CAZXKH010000313.1:0-1039 GCA_964641385.1 uncultured Clostridia bacterium
TGTTAATATTCAATACCTTCAATCTCGGAGTTCTATACCATAACTCTTTCTTTTCTCTTTCTATATCTCTTTTTGAGATTTCCAGGATTTGATTAGCCAATTCCTGCAAGATAACTACATCTTGCTGGTTTATAGCTGGTAAATTACTCCTGATTTTACATCCTGTTGAGGGTTTGTTCTGCATACTCTCTTACCTCCCGGGAAAAAGGAAGACCACTATAATTAATTACTGCTGCGGGCAAATCACTGCCTTGATGGCCTCTTTACTATTCATTGATTGCAAGGCCCTGGTGGCCTCTTCCAGAGAAAAAACATGGGTAACCATTGCTTTGAAAAGATCAGGATATTTTAAAGCTATCTCCAGAGCCCGGTAAGTATGGGAAACATCACTAACCCATACCCCCTGATAATTAAGGTTTTTTCGGCCAATATCTTTAAAACAATCCAGTTCAATTGTACCCCTTGGTTCCCCAAAACCGGCCGAAACATAACTACCACCAGTTCTTACCAGTTTAAGGCCCTCCTTTACTGCAGCAGTACTGCCCACCATTTCATAAACTATATCTGCACCAGCACCATTAGTTAACTCCTTAACTCTATTCACTCTTTCTTCTTCAGTCATCTTGTATCTGTTCAGTATGGTGGTTGCTCCAGCCTTTTTACAGAGATCAAGTCTTTCCTCTGTACCTCCAGTGACGATAATCTGTTTTGCACCAGAATACCTGGCAAATATTATAGAGTATATACCAAGTGGCCCTGGCCCCTGAATGACAACATTGTCGCCAAAGCTGGTGGGAACTAAATTAAAGGCATGAATGGCAGTTGAGCCTGAGCAGCTAACCGATACCAGAGACTGATGTGAAGCCTCAGGAGGCAGTTTAAAGATATCTGTATCAGCACTGAGAACTATATGGTCAGAATATCCTCCCAGAAGATAGGGATAGTCTGAACACCCACGGGTTATCCCGTAAACCCACCTTTATTCACAGAAAGAAGGTTCCTTTACCACCTTACAATAATAGCATCTTCCACAGCTAAC
>CAZXKH010000313.1:1049-3103 GCA_964641385.1 uncultured Clostridia bacterium
ATGGGATCTCCTACTTTCAACTTTTCACCCTTGATGCTATACCTTTCTCCCTTTATTCTCTTAATTGTTCCTACGCCTTCATGGCCTAATATTATGGGTAAAGGAGTTCGGGGGTCGTGGCCCTGCCACATATAAACATCTGAACCACAAACACCAGCAGCAGTAATTTCAGCTATTATCTCTCCACCATTTCTGAGCTCTGGGACTGCTATCTCCCTTAACTGCAGAGGCTTATTAAATTCTTCTAAGACCATTGCTCTGGCTTTCATTATGATAAAGCCTCCTTAAAACCTGGATTTTAATAGTGATAAAATTATATACAATCTATTCCAACTACCTGGCTTTAACCCTTTGACGATAAAGTTTAAAGTATGGATCCCGACTGTGAATAACACACCCTGTAGGTCCACCAGCAATCATTAACTCAGTACACTTGCTGCAGGCAATACAGCTTTTGTCTTCCTTAAGCTGACCTCTTTTTAGAATATCATTGGCAAAACCAGGATAGGCAAAGGCTGTCCGACCAACACCAGCCATCCTGGCCCTTTTATTATTAATATTACCGGCAGCTATATAGGGAAAAAGATGTCTTAACCAGCTGTATCCAGCCCCCAGTACAACCTTGTCTTTAAGTGTTTTCTGTACTGCTGCTGTCAGTTTAAAATGCCTGGCAACTCCCTCTAAGGGATGTTCTGGTGGTGTAATGTTATTTAGATTACGATTAAAGGGTCTAACAATATAGGGCTTATAACGGGGATCAGAAGCAGAGATACTGAATATTTCTACACCTTTATCCGCCAGTATCTTAACCAGCTGCACTGGTTCTCTTAAATCAGCTTTTCTTTCATCCTCTCTATCCACCCCAAATCCATAAGGGTACGGGATACTATCGTAGAGATTTAACCTTGCTGTAAGTAGAAGCTTGTCACCAACCTCATTTTTAATCCCCTCCACTATATCCTCAATCAATCTTAACCTGTTAGAAAAATCGCCACCGAACTCTCCCTCCCTGGTATAACCAGCAACTACTTCTGAAAGCAGATAGCGGTGACAGATTTTTATATCTACCCCATCAAAACCTGCTTCATAAGCTAAGCGAGCTGCCTTAATATACGCGGGTACCAAACTATCTAAATATTGATCACTAACAGGTTGATCCTCTCTGGAAATACCAGCTTTTTCATCCAGATAGGGGTCATGAAAAATAAAGAGAGGCCTTTTTTTGCCTTCTGGAGCAGAATATCGCCCGGAATGGTTGAGCTGTAAGATGTGGCAGGGCCGATAACCATTCTTTTTTTCTCCCAGCTCATTAACTTCTGTTACCAGCTTCTCCAGGCTGTCTTTAGTACCTTCATTGATCTGCAGCTGATTGGGATTGCTTCTCCCTTCCGGAACAATGGAGGTAGCTTCCCACCAGATTAATCCGGCACCTCCAGCAACAAATTCTTTATATCTGCTTCTGGTTAACTCAGTTGGGCGACCCTCCTGATCTCCATCACAACCCTCCATGGGATGGATAGCCAGAGAGTTGGGTATTTTTTTATCATTGATCTGTCTTTCTTCTCCCAATACCCTAAGGTCATTATCCCATGGAATATCCAGTCTCAGTTGATATATTTTCTCCTTTAGCTCTTTACCATCTTTAAAGTTAAATTTACAGAAATTGGCCATCAATATTTCACCTCACTTTTCTGCTCAGTTAACCTTGCTCCTCTGGTAGCAGGTCCGGCCATCTTTGCATATAAAGATAGTATTCCCCTTTCCAGACATTCCTCTGGCTCCCACTGTTCAAGTCTATTGTCAATTTCATTTTGGGATAACATGGCTGCAACAACCTTTTGGTCGAGATCAATTACAATATGGTCACCATCCTTGATTGCTGCCAATGGCCCACCAAGAGCTGATTCTGGTGTGACCTGACAGACACCCAGTCCTCTTGCAAAACCAGAGAACCTACCGTCAGTAATTACTGCTACCTCTTCCTCCAATCCCATACCAACAATGGATGCAAGAACCGCATAAATATCTGGCATTCCCGGAGCTCCTCTAGGTCC
>CAZXKH010000314.1:0-3055 GCA_964641385.1 uncultured Clostridia bacterium
CCCTGATTTTCCCACCGGAGGGGAGATAATTGGCCGGGAGGGAATAGAGAAGGCCTACCAGACAGGCAGTGGAAGAATAACCCTGCGTGCCAGGGCAGATATAGAGAGCAGTAAACGGGGAAAAAAACAGATAGTAATCACTGAAATACCATATCAGGTCAATAAAACCAAACTGATAGAGGAGATTGCAGCTACGGTCAAGAAGGGCCGCATAGAGTATATCTCTGATATCAGGGATGAATCGGATCGCGATGGGCTGCGGGTGGTGGTTGATCTTAAGAGTGAAGCCAGGGGAGAGATTATTCTTAACCGTCTCTTTAAGTATACCTCTCTCCAGACCGGTTATCGCATCAATATGCTGTCACTGGTTAATAAGAAGCCCCGGATCCTTAATCTAAAAGAGATGCTCCAGTATTTCATTGAATTTAGGGGAGAGGTTGTGACCAGAAAGACCCGCTATCAGCTGGCGCAGATGGAGGAGCGGGTCCACATCCTCAAAGGACTACAGGTGGCCCTTGACCGACTGGATTTGGTTATTGAACTGATTAAACAATCACAAAACCGCCGGGAGGCAGAAGAAAAACTGATTGAAGCTCTTGATATTACAGTCGAGCAGGCCAGTGAGATCCTTAAGATGAGGCTTCAGCGTTTAATTGGTATTGAACGGGAGAAGCTGTTGCAGGAGATAACAGAGCTGGAGGAAGGTATCAGTGAACGAAGGAGAATCCTGGCTGATGATGATCTTTTGAAGGACGTTATCAGAGAGGAACTGCAGGAGATCAGTAAAGAGTATGGGAACCGGAGAAGGACTAAAATCATAGCCTCTGCCGAAGAGGCCCGGATTGAAGAGGAGGATCTGATTAGGGAGGAAGAACTGGTAATCAGTCTCTCTTACCGTCACTATATCAAGAGGAGTAAGGACTATGATCAGATTAGAACCGGTAAAAGAGATTTTATTACCCATATCATGGCCGGTACCACCTTAGACAGCCTGCTCTTTTTCTGCAGTGATGGTCAGGTCCATGTACTGCCAGCCCATCAGCTGCCCAGACACCACGGTCTCTCCACCGGTGATTCCTTACAGCAGTTTTTAAAGGTCAAAAAGGAGCAGATAGTCTCAGTCATTCTGCTGAGGAATGAAGAAAAAAACAACCTGATTACAACTGTTAGCCGCCAGGGTTACATTAAAAGGACCAGGGCCTCAGAGTATGAGACCAGTTACAGCTCCATTAAGGCTCTCAAACTAAAAGAAGGGGACCGGCTTTTAGATGTCAGGCTAACCAGTGGCAGGGAGCAGGTTTTACTGGGAACAAAGAGGGGAAAGACCATTCGCTTTCTGGAGGATGAGGTAAGTATTACTGGACGGAATACCAGGGGTAGCAGGGCCATTAAGCTTGATGAGGATGACCATCTGATCAGCTTCAACCTGCCTGAGGAGGGAGACAGTATTCTCGTTCTTGATTATGAGGGCAGGGGCAAAAGAGTACCCCTGGCAGCCTTTAAGATCCAGCACCGGGATGGCAAGGGTTTAAGCCTTAACTCCGGTCAGGCCTTGGATCTACAATCCATACTAACTGCCCCCGAAGCTGCCAGTCTGTACTGTGTCAGTGAGGAGGGAATAATTATCCCCCTGCAGGCCAGAGACCTGCTCCAGCTTGATCGTAAAAGCCGACTTTACCAGGTGCCCCAGCTGGAAGAACACAGACTGGAGAGTGTCTATCTATCACCACCGGAGTTAAGGGAGCTGGAGAAGGAAGATCAATAGACTTTATTTCCCAAATCTTATTTTTAGTTCCTGCATAATATCCTCTGGTTCCAGCCCCATCTGAACCAAAAGCACCAGCAGGTGATAGGAGAGATCGGCCAGTTCCATAATGGTCTCCTCTTTACTCCCTTCACCCGCTGCCAGCAGGACTTCAATACTCTCTTCACCAACCTTCTTAAGGATTTTGCTCCTTCCTTCCTGTAAGAGCTGACAGGTGTAGGAGTCTTCAACCGGGTTCTTTTGGCGATCCTTAAGCAGTGTATGGAGCTTTTTTATGATCTTAAAGCTGGCTTCTTTTTCATTTTCTTCAGCCTCCTGCAGGAAGCGGAAAAAACAGCTGTAGGAGCCGGTGTGGCATGCCACTCCCCTTTGTTTAACCCTTACCAGCAGGGTATCACCGTCACAGTCTAGGCTTATCTCCTCCACCTGTTGAGTATTGCCCGAGCTCTCACCCTTCTGCCAGAGTTTTTTCCTGCTTCTGCTCCAAAAATGAGTCACTCCGGTTTTTAGGGTTAGCTCCAGTGATTCTCTATTCATATAGGCCAGCATCAATACCCTGTTATCCTCTATATTTTGGACCACAGCCGGAATCAGACCCCGTTGATCAAAATTAATTTCATCTATCAGCTGCCGGTTCATAGTCCACTTCCACTCCTTTATTAAAGAGATATTCCTTTATTTCCTGGATGGAATGCTGACCATAATGAAGCATGGAGGCAATCAGTACTGCCTCTGCTCTCCCCTCCACCAGTCCCTGATAAAGGTCCTCAAGGCTACCTGCCCCGCCTGAGGCAATTACCCTGGTGTCTGTCTGCCTGGCAATTGTGCTGTTCAGTAAGTTATCATAACCCTCCTGGCTTCCATCACCATCAATACTGGTTACCAGCAGCTCTTCAACTCCCATCTCACTAACCCTCTCCGCCCAGGCTACAGCGTCCAGGCCTGTGGCCTCTCTGCCGCCCCTGATAAATACTTCCCAGCCATCATCTTCCTCTTTACGACTGGCATCAATGGCAACCACAATTCGATCACCGCCAAAGCTTTTAACAGCAGCCTCCACCAGAGAGGGTTCCTCGACTGCCCTGGTATTGATGGAGACCCTGCTGGCACCGGCTTTAAAGATCTTCTCCATCTCCTCTAAGCTGTCGATACCTCCACCGGCTGTCAGGGGTATCTCGATTTCTGCTGCCAGCCTTTGAAAGAGTTCAGCTCTAATTCCTCTCTCTTCATCAGTGGCCGTAATGTCTAAAAAGACCAGCTCATCGGCCCCCTCAGCCTGGTATTTTTTTG
>CAZXKH010000315.1:0-3055 GCA_964641385.1 uncultured Clostridia bacterium
TCCACTGAGAAATAGATAATATTTGTGATTTATTTTTGCCTTAATATTTATTTAATGCCTCACTTCTTTAAAAGAGAGTAGATACAAACTTCAATAATTAATTAACTAATCTATGTGTTAATCTTCATTTTTTAATCATGCTGTTTTGCCATCACCGGGGCAGGATTATTAGTAAAAAAGAGAAAAGAGGGGGAACAGCTGTGCGCACATCCGCTCAGTATTTACAGAGATTGAAGGATATGAACCGGAATGTATACCTTGATGGGCAACTGGTTGAGAGGGATGATCAGGCTATCATGCCAGGGATCAATGTTATAAATGAGACCTTCAATTATGCTTATGTGGAAGAAGTCAGTGATATTATGGTTGCAGAATCCCATTTAAATGGTGAAGATGTTAACCGCTTCTGTCATATACATCAATCTCCCGATGATTTAATCAAAAAACAGGATATGATCCGCTTTTTGTGCCAGAAAACAGGTGGATGTATCCAGCGCTGTATGGGAGTTGATGCCTTAAATGCTCTCTCTGTAGTAACTAAGGAAATGGATGATAGTCTTGGCACCGATTACAATACCAGGTTTTTAGATTACCTGAGCTACTTCCAAAAGAACGATCTGGTGGGCAACTGTGCTCAAACAGATGTCAAGGGTGACCGAATGAAAAGGCCTCATGAACAGAGTGATCCCGATCTCTATCTGCGTGTAGTCGATGAGAGAAGTGATGGGATTGTAGTTAGGGGAGCAAAGGCCCATAATACCATTGCCCCCTATGCAGATGAAATTATTGCTATTCCCACCCGTTTAATGACTGAGCAGGACCAGCAGTGGGCTGTGGCCTTTGCTATCCCTGCAGATACTGAGGGAGTTAAACTAATCAGCCGCCCAAATTATTATCGTCCTCGCAGGGAGCTGGAGGCTCCCCTGGCCAGATATGGAGCGGTGGAATCACTGACAATCTTTGATGATGTCTTTGTGCCCAAAGAAAGGGTTTTTATGTGTGGAGAGTACTCTTTTGCCGGCCAGCTTGCTTCTCTTTTTGCCACCTATCATCGGCACAGCTATACTGGCTGTAAGCCGGCCATCACTGATATTTTATTGGGGGCGGCAACTCTGGTGGCAGAATATAATGGTATAGCAAGGGCAAAACATGTCCGGGATATTCTGGCTGAGATGCTGGTTGTCGGTGAGCTGGTATATGGAACAGGTATGGCAGCAGCCATGAAATCAACTCAGGCAGCCTCAGGCACCTACATCCCCAATGAAATATTTTCAGATGTTGCCCGTTATCATGCTGGAATAAACATCTATCGAGAACACGAAATACTGGCTGAACTGGCAGGAGGGCTTCCTGCAACATTACCACTGGAGGGCGACTTTTCCCATTCCGAAACAGGGCCATTGTTAGATAAATATATCATGAGAAAGTCCAGTATTAGTGCAGAAAACCAGCACCGCTGTTTCCGGGCCATCAGTGATTTGCTCTGTTCATCAAATGCGGGAGTAAAACAGGTTGCTGGAGTACATGGAGGAGGTTCCCCTATTATGGAGAAAATATCAATAATGGGACAATATGATCTTGAGGCCAAAAAGGATATATTTAAAGAGCTGGCGGGAATTGAAGAATAAATCGGGTCTAAGGGAGTAAACAAATAGGGTATTTTTTAGTATCAGCCTGAGAGGAATATCGGGGTAAGGCCTCAATCCATTGATATCACAGCTGGATTAGAAGTCAGGTGTTTAGTGCAGCCCTGGAAATGGAATAAATTGATCTTTTTTAAAGAGAGGAGGTGGGAAGTTATAAAGGGAAGTAGACTATATGATCTTAGTGGTAAGGTGGCACTTGTTACCGGAGGTTCAATAGGTTTGGGCCGGCAGATATCTCAGGGGTTGGCAGAGGCAGGTGCTGAGGTTGCTATCTGTGCCCGCAGGAAAGAACGCTGTGTTCTTTTGGCAGAAGAGTTGTCCTCCTCTTTGGGGGTTAAAACTCTTGCCCTTAGCTGTAATGTTGCAGAACAAGAAGAGGTAGAGCAAATGATGGTTGAAGTGGTTAGTAAGATGGGAAAGATTGATATTCTAATAAATAATGCAGGTATTTCCTGGGCTGCACCTGCTGAAAAGCTCCCTGCAGCTGACTGGCAGAAAGTAATGGAGGTAAATATTAACGGGGTGTTTTATTGCAGTCAAGCAGCAGGTAAAGAGATGATTAAACAACAGCAGGGAAGAATAATTAATATTGCCTCTGTTGCTGCTCTGGCAGGATCCCCTTCCAGTTTAATGGATGCTATTGCCTACAATACCAGCAAGGGAGCGGTGGTTTCCTTCACCCGGGATTTAGCCGTTAAATGGGCTAAATATGGTATTAATGTCAATGCAATTGCTCCAGGCTGGTTTCCAACACATATGAGCAGCTATATTGTGGAAAAAAGGGGTGAAAGGCTCTTAAAGTCCATTCCCATGGATCGTTTTGGTGGAGAGGAAGATTTAAAGGGGGTGGCAGTCTTTTTGAGTTCAGCTGCTGCCAGTTATATTACCGGCCAGGTGATAGTAGTTGATGGTGGCCTATCAGCTTCTTTCAGCTAATATTGATGATTGATTTTCCTGATAATATCTTTTTTCTCCTTTACCTGGAGCAGCTCTTTTTATCACTGGATTCAGCATAATCTAGCAGCATAATCATTGTATTTGTAAGAATTTAGTAAAGACAGGTTATTGGCCAGCAACTTAAAATAGATAGATGGAGGTATGGCTGCCAGTTCGGATCAATAATTGCTAGATTAAAAATAACAGTTTATCCTTAAGCTTAATTCCAGGCTGTTCAATTTGGATCTGTCATCAAGATAAGTACTCTCTTTGTGATCAGACATTATAATCCCTTTTTGTAGCCAAGCAGTAGAAACCCTTTGGGGAGTCCCTGAGTTTTCTAGAGATTGACTTCCAGTAACACATTTGGGGTTATGAATAATAGGGGTGATAATAAATGAAGCTTAAGGATATCATGAAGACTGATTTTATTCAACTCAGTGCCAGGGAAAGGGTTGAGAGAGCTCTTTCAT
>CAZXKH010000316.1:0-1034 GCA_964641385.1 uncultured Clostridia bacterium
CGGGAGAACTCTCAGGTTTTATAGATCTCATTAAAAAAGTAAGAACGGAGAAAAACCTGACCATTATGGTTATAGAACATCTAATGAAATTTATTATGGGTGTTTCAGAGAGGATTGCTGTTTTAAATTTCGGAGAGCTAATTGCAGTTGGTACTCCGGAGGAGATATCAAATAATGAACAGGTCAAAGAGGCCTATCTGGGGTAAAGGGGTGATGGAAAATGCTTGCAGTTAATGGTCTACAGACTGGATATGGAGATCTAACAGTATTATGGGATGTCTCTTTAGAAGTACAGGAGGGAGAAATTGTTGCCCTTTTGGGTCCCAATGGAGCTGGAAAGACTACTACTTTGAAGGCTGTAATGGGTTTGATCCCGCTCTTTGAAGGAGAAGTAGTCTTTGACGGGAATAGTATAGTAGATAGTAACACCCATGAAGTTAGTAGAAGTGGATTGTCTTATGTCCCTGAGGATAGGCGCTTATTTCCCGGTATGTCTGTGCGCGATAATTTGATGCTCGGCGGGTATTCCCTTGACAAAGAGGAAAAGAAGAAGAATTTGGAGGATATATTTCAGCTCTTTCCCCGGTTAGAGGAGAGAGAAAAACAGTATGCAGGTACATTGAGTGGAGGAGAAAGCCAGATGCTGGCGATAGGGAGGGGGCTGATGTCTGGGCCAAAAATGGTTATTGTAGATGAACCCTCTCTGGGACTTGCTCCCCAGCTGGTGGAGGATGTTTTTGAAGTATTTAAAGATTTGAGAAATAGAGGGGTTACTATTTTGATTGTGGAGCAAAATGTAAATTTGACCCTGGAGTTTGCTCAGCGGGCCTATGTACTGGAGCAGGGGGAGATCAAAATGGCTGGAGAGAGCAGTGATCTTTTAAAGGATGAGTATATCCAGAATGCCTATCTGGGAGTGGACTAAAATAAAAAAATAAAAGAGATGGGTGGTAACTATGTATCAAAAAAGGCCTGCTATGCAGATTCTCAGCCAGGAAGATAAGGAGACCATTCATCAGCAAACAGTATCTCTG
>CAZXKH010000316.1:1044-3050 GCA_964641385.1 uncultured Clostridia bacterium
TCTCTGCTAATGAAGACGGGAGTTAAAATCGCTGAGCAAAGTATAAAGGATCTTCTTTACAGCAGTGGGGCTAAGATCGAGGGAGACAGGGTCTTATTTTCTTCCATTATGCTGGAGGAGGCCCTGGAGAAAGCACCTGCAGAGATCACTCTTTATGGTTTAGATGGTTCACCCCGCCTTAATCTGGAGAATAGCGGGAACACCTACTTTGGAACACATGCCGATATGATGGAGATCATCGATTTTACTTCAGGTGAAGTAAGGGATTTTACACGCAGCGACAGCACATTGATGGTTAAGCTGGCAGAGGAGATGGACAATATTGATTTTATTCTGGCAGTGGGACTGGCAGCAGATATTCCCCGCAGGATACAGTCCCAGCTGGCTTTAATTGATACCCTCAGGGGCTTTAGTAAGACCATTAACTTTTCTTCCAATGATCTTCAGGGGCTTAATGATCAGCTGGAGATTATCTCTCTGGCAGCTGATGGAATGGATAAGTTTAGAGCAAGGCCCTTTGCCTTTTATTACTGTGAGCCTCTTCCTCCTCTCCACCACCCTGATGAGAGTCTAAATAAGCTAAGGCTTGCAGTAGAGGAGGGAGTACCAGTGGTGTATATGCCCTACTGCATGATGGGGGCTACAGCTCCCATGTCCTTTGCTTCAACCCTTGTGCAGTGTAATGCCGAAATTCTCTCCGGACTGGTTGTCTCCCAGCTGACCATAGAGGGAGCCCCTTTTATCTATGGAGCCATGCCCTCTATCTTTGATATGAGAACCACCATCGGCAGCTATGGAGCTCCAGAGTTTCATCTGCTGGTAGCAGCTGCCTCAGAAATGGCTGCTTATTATGGTTTGCCCTTTTATGGGACCGGTGGCTGCAGTGATGCAAAATATATTGATGAACAGGCACTGATCGAGACCACCATGTCCATTTTTTCCTCACTGCTCAGCCCGGCTCAGCTGGTACACGATGTGGGTATTATGGATCACTGTAGCAGCCTGGCACCGGAGATGGTAGTGATCATCAACGAAATGATCGATATGCTTAAGGCCTACTGTCAGAAAATAAATGTGGATAGAGATGAGATCGATCTGGAGCTTATCGATGAGGTTGGCCCCGGTGGGCATTATGTGGAACATGAACACACACTGAACAACTTTAAAAGGATCTGGTATCCCCGGCTCTTTGCCCGTAAGATGTCTGGTGCCGGGAGGGATGAGCTGAGAAAGAGGGTCTGTGATCAGCTCGAGGAGATAGAGAAGAAGGAAAGCGTCTCTCAACTTACTGAAGAACAATTAGGGGAGCTTGATAATCTGGAGGATAAACTCTTTCAAAAGCTGTAAACACAGGGTGATAATAGAGGCTGGCTCTGTTAAAGTTCATTGTTGATTAATTTCATCTGTAGTAGATAATAATGGATTGATTGCTGCATCTATAATTTTGTAAGAATTAGAGGAGGGTTAATGTAATCGAGTTCTTATCTAATCCATCCTTATGTTGCAATAATAAGGGAAATCTGATTTAAACCAAAGCAGGATAGGGCACTGGCTCTGAGCACTGTTTATATGTAGCCTGTGTATTATTTGGGGTTCTGTCACTCCGCTCGTAGAAATTATATTTGGGTTATTTCAGTATTAGTGAGGGTAATCTTGAACGTATTGCTTCCAGCTTGCCAGATTGATATAAGGTTATTAAAGAACTCATTTTCAACTTCGGATAAAGGGGAAGGATTAGAAGACTGCCTTAGCAGTGTCACCAAAGGAAGATAGGGGATGCTGCTATAATTTTATTTGCAGGAATAAAACATAAAAATATTGACGTGATATGAAGGATTATGTTGTTAATTATTTAAGTCGTAATATATGTAGGCAAAAATATAACTAATATAATGCTATAGAGATAGCATTGAGAAAGGAGTAAGGCATATGATAATCTTTCGAAAAATTTATGTTGTAGTATTAGTCTTATCAATACTGTTAATGGGTGTTTTGGTCGGATGTGA
>CAZXKH010000317.1:0-3035 GCA_964641385.1 uncultured Clostridia bacterium
AATGGCGGTGGTGATCAAGGTGGGCAAAGTTAATGTCCTCCACTTCAAGACTCTTAAGCCTGTCCATCACATCCTCCAGCTCCAGCTCACCCCGTTTATAACTCTTGAGAAAAAGCTCCAGCTCTTTACTGTTCATTGTTTTCATCCTCCAGTGCTTCATTCATACTGCCACTTCTAAAACCATTTAGATCCATAGTAGTATAACGATAACCTGTATCTTTGGCCAGGGCAACTATCTCCTCTCGGTGCCGGATTAATAATGAAAAGTCTTCCGGATTAACCTCCAGTCTCAAAATATGATCACAATCATGACGGGCCCTAAACTCCTGAAGACCATAAGATAAAAGAAGTTCCTCCATTCTTTCTATTCTCCGCAGCCGTTCAGGGGTGATCTTTAAGCCATAGGGCAGGCGTGAGGCCAGACAGACAGTTGAGGGCAGATCCCAGATAGAGAGCCCTCTTCTTCTGGCCAGGGACCTGATCTCAGATTTATTAAGACCCACCCTGGCCAGAGGAGCTCTGATTCCCAGTTCCTCTGCCGCCCAGTGTCCGGGCCGGAAATCATTCTGATCATCGGCACTGGCTCCATGAGCCACCACCCTTATTCCCCGATTCTGAGCAATATCCTTCAGAGCTTCAAAAAGCAGCTCTTTACAATAATAGCACCTTTCCGGTGTGTTATCAACCAGAGAGGGGTGCTGCAGGGGTTCAGTGTCAATGGTCAGGTGTTTAACACCAAGCTCACGGGCCACTCTCTCTGCCAGCTGATGCTCGGTGGTCGCGTGCAGGGAAGAGACACAGGTCACCGCCAGCACCCTGTCTCCCAGCACCTCTCTGGCCACAGCAGTAAGCAGGCTGCTGTCCACTCCACCAGAAAAGGCAACCAAAAGCCCCTCTAACTCTGAGAGGTTCCCACGAAGCATACTCTCCTTTTCTTCCAGCAAGATGCCCCCTCCTAAAATAAACCCATTTTCATCTCTATTATACAAGAAGAGATAACAGGTGACAAGCAAAATTGCAGCTATTTTTTCCAGCATCTTGATTAATTAGAGAGGGGGCCCGGTATGGTAGCCTGCAGAACAGCTACCAGGAATAGATCCGGACCCCCTCTGCTGTAAAAGATATTTAACAGCCAGAAAGAACTAATTAATGGGCAAGATGCTGCTCTATTTTATTCTTTCTTAGAAGATAATACGGATAGAGGCTTCACCGAAGAGCCGATCATACTCCTCATCCTGCAGATCATTGCTCAACCCCTGACTGCTCAGATAATGGCGCTGATAGCCTCCAGTCAAATAAGTAACCAGCCGGCCCAGCTGCAGACTGATTCCCAGCTCACCACCAAAGGAGTAGCCAGTGAGAAGAGCCTCAGGTTCCAGCTGGCCGTATAGCTGTGTGGCTCGAAAGCCCAGATAGGGGTTAAGGGTGCCCCGGAAGAGATGGAGCCTGATAGATTCCTGAGCCCCCAGGAGCTCATACTCCCTCATCTGGCCCCTGATAGAGCCTTCACCGGCCTGATAACCAATTCCTCCCTCAATCTCCAGCGGCCCCCGAAGATAGGACAGCACTCCGGTGGGAAGAGGGAAGGTGCCCAGAAGAATTAAATCATCAGTATCTGTTAAGTTCTCCTCTACCGGTTCCTGGTAGGGAAGATAGCTAAAACCAAGGGTGAGCCGGTTGACCCCCACCCGGGCCTCAGTCTCAACTCCCTCTGAGGAGACAGTAAGTCTTTCCATGCCAGGGGTAACTCCCTGCACCTGCACCCGCTGACCGTATTCATTAACAATCCTTAAGGAGCTGCCCTCAACCTCCCATGTCGGGGAGAAAAAGTAGCGGTCTCCATACTGATCATATCCTCTAACCACAAACTCCTCCCGTGCACCGGAACGCATCCTCAGATCATGGGGTTCAATTACAATCTCAGATAATATTCTGTGAACAACCTCCACCTGAACAACACTCATTACCTCTCCGGACCAGACCTCCAGCTGGCCTGTACCCTCGGCAGTAGCCTCCAGGACATTTCTCTCTCCCCTGCTTTCACTAAGGCTTCCCACTGCCCCCTTCAGTGACCAGACAGGGTTGATACTCACCTCTTCCCCCTCTTCATTGTATCCGGTAGCTCTCAGGGTGATGGTCTCTCCCTTATCCAGGCTAACCCGACCAGGATTAACCTCTATTCTCTGCAGCCTGAGAGAGGAATCAACCTTAACCGGGATCCTGGTACTAAGACCACCGCTCCTGACAACTACCTCACCTTCACCTGAGGTTGAAGCAGTAAAGACCGAGGATTCTCCTCGCAACTGACTCATCCTGCCAATATTACCCCTTGTGGTCCAGATGGGTTCAATAGTCACCTGGTTACCATCAACATCAATCCCGTGGGCAGAGAGCTGCCTCTCTTCTCCTTCTGCCAGCTCCAGTCTTCGGGGTTCAACAACCAGAGAAACCAGCTCCTTTTCTGAAGAGACGGTCAGCTCTGCCTCTGCCTGCTGTCCCTCCCACTGAGCTGTTACAGTTCCGGTACCATCGGCAGCTGCAATAAAGAGAGCCTGACTGCCATCGATGGAAGTCAGCTCACCTATTTCTCCGGTCGTTGACCAGCTGGCCTCAGGGATCAGCTCTTTACCATACTGATCAACAGCCTCCAGCTCCAGTTCCAGCTCTTCCCCGGGCTCTAAGGTCTGGCGCCGGGGACTAATTTCCAGTGTCTGAGGGACAGACCTCTCCAGCACCTCAAAGCGAATACGGGTGGAAACCCCCTCCGCTTCAGCTTCAATTCTGGCGATACCACTGTCAGTGGCAGTAAATTGAACCTCTCCTGGCTCCCCATCTTCCAGCCGTCCAAGCTCACCAATCAAAGACCAGCCGGGATCAGGATCAAGTGGTTCTCCATACTGATCCCGGCCCCGAGCTGTAAACAGCATGGTCTCCCCAACTCTCAGCTCAGGATCCTCAGGCTCGATAATCAGTTCATCCAAGACAGGTGGTGCTGGAAAAGCCTCCAGAGAAATCTCTTCCTGAATACCCTCAGC
>CAZXKH010000318.1:0-3024 GCA_964641385.1 uncultured Clostridia bacterium
CGGGGTAAGTATGGTTCTGAACTTCAGGCAGCAGTAAAGGCGGTGGAGCTTTTTAGTCAGAAGGTAATAGATGCTGTAGAGAAATATGCAGTGGCAATTAAGCCCCAGATGGCCTTTTATGAGCTCCTTGGTCATCAAGGCCTCAGGGTGCTGGAGAAAACCATTGAGTATGCAAAAAGAAGGGAGCTGCTGGTAATCCTTGATGCCAAAAGGGGTGATATTGGCTCCACTGCTCTGGCCTATGCCCGGGCCTACCTGGGCTCAGTACCGGGCCTGACCGGAGAACTGGCAAGGCCCTTCATGGTAGATGCCATGACCGTTAATCCCTTCTTTGGTTCTGATGGGCTGGAACCCTTCCTGCAGGAGGGCTGTGATCAGGGTCATGGGATCTTTGTGCTGGTCAAGACCTCCAACCCATCTTCCCGGGAGCTACAGGAGCTGTCAGTAATTGATGGGGGTGAGGAGGTGCCCTTTTATCAGTCACTGGCCTCTCTAGTTAAAGGCTGGAGTGATGGCTACCCCAGGGGAGATTACAGTCCTGTGGGGGCGGTAGTGGGGGCTACACATCCGGAGAGTCTGGCTCACCTGCGTTCATTAATGCCCCGTTCCTTTTTCCTCTTACCCGGTGTGGGTGCTCAGGGAGGAAGAATCGAGGATCTTAAACCCTGCTTTGATTACCGAGGGCTGGGTGGCCTGATTGCCATCTCCCGTTCCATTATCTATGCCTTTACCTCTCAGCAGGAGAGCAGTGACCAGGACTGGCAGGAGAGCATTGCCTTCAGTGCCAGTGGGTTTAGAAACCAGATTAATGCTATTAGATAGAGATTATTGAGATCAACTTCCAGTGGGGGGAGTATTCTTCTCCCCCCGATTTTCTTATGGAGGAAGGGAGTGAAAGGCAGTCCCAGGTGGCTGCTAAAAATTATGAATCAGGACTTAGAGCAGATTTTGAAGGAAAGAGAAGTATTAATGGAGGGTCATTTTCTTCTGTCCTCAGGGTTGCACAGCAGTGAATACTTACAGTGTGCCAGAATATTTCAGGATCCTAAACTGGCAGAGAAGGTTGGTCTGAGGCTGGCAGAGAGATTTAAGGATCTGGAAATTGATCTGGTGCTGGGACCGGCCATCGGGGGCATTATTGCTGCCTTTACTGTGGGTATGGCCCTGGAGAAAAGAGTGGTTTTTACCGAGCGCAATGATCAGGGTCAGATGTGTCTCCGCCGGGGTTTTGAGGTTGCCGATGGGGAGAGGGTTTTGGTGGTGGAGGATGTAGTTACCACTGGTGGTTCAGTTGAGGAGACGATAGAGGTTATTGCAGGGGAAGGTGGTACTGTAGTCGGTGTGGGTTCAGTGATTGATAGAAGCCAGGGCTGGGATTACCGTGGCTTATATCGTTCTTTACTCAGACTGGAGGTAGAGACCTATAACCCCAAGGAATGCCCCCTCTGTCAGCAGGGAATAAGTCTTATCAAACCTGGAAGTCGATAGGATGGTCAGGGGAGGGAATGGAGTATGGAATTTTACTTCCTCTGTTGTAGCAGTGATAACCCCACAATACCTACACTTCTTTCCAGGACAATTGTCAGATTTTATATTAGTTAAAGGGAATTTCCCCTTGCTCAAGAATAGATAACAATAAAAGGTAGCAGAACTTATACCAGGAAGAAGGGTTTAGCCATGTACTCAGTTGCAGGACTATTTATTGCCTTTTTTATGGTTGTCTTTTTACTTTATAAAAAATTTAATATGGGTCTTTCTTTAATTTTTGGCTCTCTGCTGGTGGGCCTTACTTCAGCTCCAAATCTCGGAGAAAGTTTGTCTCTTATATTACCCACTTTACTAGAGGGCTTAACCGCTCCCATGACCCTTGAACTCCTAATGATCATTGGCCTGGTAACCATTATGGCCTATATTATGGATAAAAACGGTCTCCTGGAGGGGTTGCTTACCTCATTAAGTAGAGTCCTTCCCTATCTATCTCTAAATATGATCGCCATCCCCTCCATTATTGGGGCCCTCTTCATACCGGGGGGAGCCATGATCTCGGCACCAGTGATTAAACCCATTGGAGAGCAGATGGGAATGAATGAGACCAGGATGACCTCGGTTAATATCTTTTTTCGCCATCTCTGGTATTTTATCTTTCCTTATCAGCCAACACTGCTTTTAGCCTCTTCCATGACTGGACTGGGACTTTTCACTATTGCTTTTTACCAGCTGCCAGTGGTGGTCTTGATGCTGGTTACCGGTTATCTTTTCTTTTTCAAGGGGGCTGGGAAGATAACAAGGGAAGAAGACTATAACCGGCTGCAGGAGCTTAAAAACCTCTTTATATGCCTGCTGCCTCTACTGGTGGCCATTCTGATACCCATCCTCTTCGATGTTTCCTTTATTATTGCTCTTTTTTTGGGACTTCTAATTACAATATTATTGAGAAGTGGTGAATTTAAATGGTTGATGCTCTGGCGGGGCCTTGATTTACAGCTGCTCTTTGCTCTTTTGGGGATTATGATCTTTAAAAGCTTTATTGATCAAACACCGGCGGTGGATGAAATAGCAGGTGCTTTGCTCTCCTGGGGCTTTTCCCCTTTACTTCTGGCCCTTATTCTCTCCTTTCTAATTGGTCTTTTGACTGGCAATCATATCAGTGCCCTTGCCATCTGTTATCCTCTTCTGCTTCCCTTTTTTAATGAGGGAGACAATATGATGATGGTTAACCTGCTTCTCTTTAGTTTTTCCTTCTTTGGTTATTTGATCTCTCCCTTTCATCTCTGTATTATACTGACAGTGGAATACTACAGGACAAGCCTCTTAAAGGTATACCGTGACCTGGCCCTTCCGATAGGTATTACTCTGCTGGGAGTTTTGCTTTTCTCTCTTTACTATGGGTTGATGCTTTAGTTTTGCACTCTTTTTCCCGGTCTAGTGTGATCAGGGTCATCGATGCCAGGTGATCAGCAGGCAATAATTACTTGAGTTTCGCACCTTGACAAATCAATAAAAACAAGGTTATTTTTATATAAA
>CAZXKH010000319.1:0-3011 GCA_964641385.1 uncultured Clostridia bacterium
CTCCGGGAGAGATGCAGGATTTTCTTGATGCCTTTAGTCCGGAGGTCTATGAGCCCGGGGAGAAAATAATGATTGAAGGAGAAAAGGGTGACGCCTTTTACCTGCTTAGGACGGGGGAAGTAGAGGTAATAAAAGAGAGCGAAGGAGATAGGGTGTTAAATAGATTACGGGAGGGGAGTTTCTTTGGAGAACTGGCATTACTAACAGATGCTCCCCGAGCCGCTACTATAGTGGCAAGGACCAGGGTTACAGTCTTTAGTCTAAGTAAAAAGAATTTTAATGAGGTAATATCAAGGGTTCCGCAGATCAAGGATGCTATTCTTGGTATTGCAGCCGGTTATAGTCAGAAGGCTAGAGATATGCTGGTGGGAGAAGATGTAACTGAAGAACAACCTGATGAAGAGTCAAAGGAAGAAGAAACCTCTCAACAACAACATTATTATAAAGAACTAGAGGAACAGGAAGAGGATCTGGACTTTACACCAAGACGCAAGCGGCGATTCCCAGTTCTCTTACAGCAAAGTGAAATGGACTGTGGAGCTGCCTGCCTGGCCATGATTTGTCGTTACTATGGAGTTAAGGTTAGTATTAACCGTATGCGGGATTTAGCCAATGTAAGCAGGGAGGGAGCCACCCTTTACAGCCTGGCGGAAGCTGGAGAGGCAATTGGTTTTCAATGTCGGGGAGCAAAGGGTGACTATGAATACTTAATGAAGGCAGAACTGCCAGCTATAGCTCACTGGGAAGGTTTCCACTATATAGTTGTGATTGCAGTAGATGATCACTATGTAACTGTTGCTGATCCAGCGCTTGGCAAGAAAAAAATATCAAGAGAGGATTTCATGAAGGGATGGACCGGAAATCTATTGTTATTAATTCCAACACCTGAGTTATACAATGTGGAACCTTCTAAAACAACCTTTGGTCGCTTTTATCCCTTTATTATGGCCCATAAGAAGCTGCTTGGACAGATCTTTGTAGCTTCATTAATAATTCAAATCTTTGGTCTGGCAACACCACTCTTTACACAAAATATCGTTGATAGAGTGCTGGTTCAACAGGATGTTATGATGCTTAACCTGATGCTGGTGGGGATGCTGGTTATTGCTGCCTTTAAGATCATCGCCTCGGCCCTTCGTCAGTATATGCTTGTCTTTGTTACCCGACAGATAGACCTTTCACTCCTGATTCAATTTTACAACCATGTTTTAGGTCTACCCCTGAAATTCTTTGAAGATCGAAAGGTAGGTGATATAATATCTCGTTTAAAGGAGAATGAAAAGATCAGGGAGCTGTTAACGGCTACTACCCTCTCAGTAATTATGGATTTTCTTACCATGATCGTCTATTTGAGCCTGATGTTCTACTATAATTATAAGCTGGCCTTAGTTGCCCTCCTCTTTGTTCCCCTTTTTGCCATCTTTACTCTCTTTTTTACTCCCATTATGAAAAAGACCAGTCGTGAAACTCTGCAGGCTGGTGCTGAAACAGAATCATATATGGTGGAATCTATCAGTGGAATTAACACTGTTAAGGCTCTGGCAGTAGAAAAGCCTGTTCGCTGGAAATGGGAAGAGAAAATGAAAAAATTCCTCAACCTTAAACAAAAGCGAGCCATGATTGGGCTGGCAGCCGATTCCACTGGCTGGACACTGCAGACACTGAGTACAACTTTGATTCTATGGTATGGTGCTATGTTAGTCATGCAGGGAGAGATAACAGTTGGTCAACTGATGGCCTTTAATATCCTCCTGGGAAGTGCCATTGGTCCTATAATGCGTATTGTTGGCCTCTGGGATCAATTCCAGGAGGCCCGTGTTGCCTTAGAAAGGGTCAATGATGTTATAGAGGCTGAACTGGAAGGTGGACGTACTGGTGATGCTATGTCCATGCCGACGATTAAAGGCCATATTGAATTTAAAAATGTTACCTTTCGCTACAATCAGGATGATAAGAATGTCCTTCAAAACATCAATTTAGAGATTGGGCCGGGAGAGACTGTGGCTCTGGTGGGAAGGAGTGGTTCTGGAAAAACCACCCTCACCAGTCTGTTGCTGCGCCTGCACCAGCCCACAGAGGGAGAGATACTGGTGGATGGTGTTAACCTTAAGTTTGTCTCACCGGTATCCCTGCGCCGGCAGATAGGAGTAGTGCTGCAGGAAAACTTTCTTTTCAGCGGAACTATCAAGGATAATATTGCTCTGGAAGTACAGGATCCATCCATGCAGGATATAATAACTGCAGGTATGCTGGCGGGAGCCCATGAGTTTATTAATGAACTATCCCTGGGTTATGATACAGTAATTGGAGAGAGAGGGATTAACCTTTCCGGTGGACAGAGACAGAGAATTGCCATTGCCAGGGCACTCTTTTCCAAACCCAAGGTCTTAGTCTTTGATGAGGCTACCAGTGCTCTGGACACAGAATCTGAAAAGGTTATTCAGCAGAACCTGGAAAACATTCTCCATGATCGAACTACAATTATTATTGCTCATCGATTAAGTACTGTACGTAATGCAGATAAAATAGTTGTCCTGGATCGGGGAGTTATAGTAGAACAGGGTAGTCATTATCAGCTGATGGAGAATAAGGGACTGTATTTTTACTTAAATAGCCAGCAGCTGGGAGCATAGGATGGGAGGCAAGTATAGATGTCTACCAAAATAAAGATTGAGCAGTTGCCACTAAAGGCCAGCTTCCTTTTTTATCTAGTATCTTTACTGGTTGTTATTGCTCTTATCTGGATGTACTTTATGCCAGTTGAAGAGCTGGTTACCACCAGGGGTTATGTGAATTATACCGGTCAGGCAGAGGCTCTCTCAGCTCCTGTGGAAGGTGTGGTTCGTAGGGTTGGTGTTGAATCCTCTTCCAGTATTATAGAGGGCGATGAGCTGCTGGTTATAGGGGGAATTAAGGAGAGATTGACTGTCGATGAAGAGATTGCAATCCTTTCACCGGCAGAAGGAATAATTGTCTGGCATCGCCAGTTAATTAGAGGTGATATAGTGCAG
>CAZXKH010000320.1:0-3010 GCA_964641385.1 uncultured Clostridia bacterium
TTCTTTCCGGAAGCATCCCAGATACGAAGCACTTCCCCCAGTGGCCTGCCCCTGACCTCCTCTGGGTTAAAACCTGTAATCATGCCAGCAGCACGATTGAAGAGTTCTATTCGCCCACTGGCATCGATGGCCACTACCCCATCACCAATATGGGCCAGGGTAACTGAGAGTCGTTCCTTTTCTGCCTGCAGCAGGCTGGCCGTTTTACGGTGATCTGAGATTTCTTCCCGTAGAGTATTATTAACTATTCTCAGATCACTGGTGCGTTCCCGGACTCTATCCTCCAGTACCGAATAGGCCTCTTTCAGCTCCTCCTCTGCCCTTTTGCGTTTTGTAATATCCCTACCCACTGCCTGATACTCTACTATCTCTCCCACCTCATTAAAGATGGCACGATCAGTCCAGGCCTGCCAGCGCACTTCGCCCCCCGGCAGGGATACACGGTGTTCGTATTCGATTACAGGTTGCTCTCTGCTGAGAGAGGCCACCATTCTCTGGCTCAACCTGCGGTCCTTTTCTGGGAGAAGATCAAGGTAACTTGTGCCCAATAGATCTTCTGAAGAAAGATTAAAGCAATCACAGTAGGCCTTATTGACAAAGGTCAGGATGCCACCGGGAAGAAAACGACAGATCAGCTCGGTCTGATCCTCTAAAATGGCCTTAAGCTGCTCCTGACTCCGCTGCAGCTCCCTCCTGGCCTGCCATTTATCCGTTATATCATGGGCACTGCAGACAATATACTGCAGTCTCTGCTCTTCATCAAAATAGGGTGTTCTGGTGAGATTAAGCAGTCTCTTCTGACCCCTATAGTCGGCAATCCATTCCTCGGTATTAACCCTTTTTTTCTCTTTTATCAGGCGCCTGTTACCCTCTAAAAAGATCTCTGTCTCCTCTTTGCTAAAGAAGGCCGACACCTTCTTACCTTTAAGCTCTTCACCACTGCAGCCCAGGAAGTCGGTATAGAGCCGATTGGCATCTACATATGTATCCCAATCAGAAAGATACCAGACCAAGGCATCAATACCATCCAAAAGAAACATCTGTTGCTTAAAATTCATGACCCCACCTCTTCTCATTCAGGTCATTCTTCAGGCATCAGATAGTAGCCTCCTCCCTTTCCACGGCGAACATCTAAAAGTCCTTTATCCTGGAGAGGCTTAATTATCTTTCTAACATAGGATGGCGTCAGGTTAAGCCTCTCACCCAGCCGGTTGGAAGAGACTGGTTGGGAATAGACGGCCTCCATCTTCTTTAATAACTCAACCATTTTCTTCTGCAGTTCACTAATATCTTCAAAGTCCTCCTGCTCATCAGCTGGATACTTACCCTGAAGGGATCTGTATTCCATAATCCCTTCTTTAATAGCCCTGTTTAATACCTCCACCGAACAGGGTTTGGTTAAGAAACGAAAGACATGCCCCCTGTTTACAGCGTCTATTGCACAATCCAGATCAGCATAACCGGTTAGAATGATACGCGCTGTCTCCGGTGCCAGCTGGCGGATTGAAGAGAGGAACTCTATTCCGTCCATCCCGGGCATCCGGTAGTCAGAGACAGCTACCGCAAAGGGACCTTCCTTCTGAAAGATTGAGAGGCCTTCATCACCACTCTCGGCTATGAACACCTGGTATTGATCATAAAGGTGACGCCTGTAGGCAAGGGTAACCTTTTTTTCGTCATCAACCAGCAGTATCCTTTCCTTCACCCCAACACCCCCTTTCATACCTCCAGAGGAAGACCCTACCCCAGGGATAGAATGCCACCCATCATAGGTCCTGGCACTGACTCCATTGCCAAAACAATGGCTGTTATGCCTTTCCATCCCCCTCCTCCAGAGTAAGTCCGAATCTGCCTCCCAGCTGCTCTGCCCTCTCAAGGGCTTCGGGTTCTTCCAGAATCTCTCCCCGGGCATCATAGCCGGAATAAAAAAGATGTCCACCATCCTTCATATCCAGCATCTGCTGCAGGGTATGAAGGATCTGCATGGCGTTCTCAAAGTATTTTTTGGTCTTTACTGCACAGACGGAGATAAAAAAACAACTACCTCCGGGAAGAGTTTGATTCGAAAGCTTGTACTTCCGGGCCCAGAAGGGCTGGGCACGATCAACAAAAGCCTTAACCTGTGCCGGAAGAGAGGCAAAATAAATGGGAGCTGAGATAACAAGCCCGGAAGCATCCTCCATTCTCTCGTATATCTCCCAGATATCATCATCGAGAATACAGATTCCTGTTTTACTGCACTTGTCACAGCCCAGACAGGGGTTTAACTCAAGTTCCCGCAGCCTGTATTCAACCACTTCAGTCTGCTCGGAGGCCGCCTGAAGAAAGGAATCCATCAGCAGGTCAGTATTCCCTCCCCGCCTGGGACTGCCATATACCGCAAGGATCATAAAAAAACTCCCTTCTAAAGTCCTTAGGTAAGTAGACCCTGGATGATTATATCCGAAGCCTCTTCTTCATCAAGGCCCCTGGCCATTAAGGACTGCAGTTGCTTGCTATCAACACTGCCAATGGCTGCCTCATGGGTAACCTTGGCTCCGGGATGCCTGACATCCACAATGGGGATAGCCCTGGCAATGGCCTGATCCTTAATAATCTCTGTACAGTCCACATGCCCCCGGGCTCCAGGAGCAGTAGCCACCAGTTCATTATAGATATCGGCCCGGGCCTGATCACTGAGAGCAATCCTGGTCTCCAGCAGGCCCTTTGAATCTGCACCCTTAAGGTTTCCAGCCTCTCTTATTTTTATGCGATCATCACAGGCAGCATTAATTTTGGCCACCATCTCCATGGTAGCCCGCTCCAGCAGCTCGGCCTGGTAATCAAGATCAATAACCCCTGCCCTGCCTCTGGGCAGATTAAAGACAGTCTCCAGCAGGCTGCCGGGACCCAGGTATAGTTTCGCCCTGGCATTAACCTCTACTCCACCGTGGTTGCCATGATAGTGTCGTTCACGATAGCGATAAGTGCTTCCCTCCCCCACTCTGATCTCGGCCTCCATAGAATGAAG
>CAZXKH010000321.1:0-2993 GCA_964641385.1 uncultured Clostridia bacterium
TTACCCGTTCGCTAACCTGTACATAGCTTTCTACAACGAAGCCTGTTCTATCAGGCAGGGTGAAAAGCTGAAGGATACCCTCTTTAAGGTTGGGGAAGACAACACTTTGGCTTATAGGCTTGGTTGTCCAACGCCTTTCATTTTTTACAATAATCTCCCCCCTGCGATATTTAAATTCGCGGACTCTATAGGGGCGTGCAAGATAATAATATATTCCCCCCGGATAAGCTTCGCGCAACACCTGTGAAAACCCCAAGGATCCCAGATTATTAGCCCCTGGAGGTCGTGCCCCTTTAACCTGAAACTGTTTCTCAATTTTATTTCGTAATGGGAACTCTAAATGAGGATCTGCTTCTCCTCGCTGTTTTAGTGGAAAAAGATCTTCTGGAACAGGTTCAACAGGATTTAATTCATTATCAAGAAGAGAAATGAATCTATCAGGTAAAGTATCAAAAACTTCTGCTTTAAGAGGCTTACCACCACGTTGATCAAGCTCACGGCTAGCACTTAAAACATTGGCGTACTGTATGTAGCGGTTGTTTAAGTAGAGATAATTTGGCTCATTAGATCGTGCCAGATATTTATCCAATCCCTGGGCTATAACGGTACCCTCATTGTCTAATAGAATATATATTCCAGAGTTAGTTCTGCCCCCACGTCCTATCCTCTGTTTGAAGGACTTGACAGAGGGAGGTGTTGTTAGAAGAATCACTACATTGATATCCCCTATATCAAGTCCGAGTTCAAGGGCACTAGTCGATACTACACCTGACAACCTTCCCATCTGAAGTGCTTTTTGAATTTTTACACGATCGGAACTTTCATATCCAGACCTATAAGGTAAAATATCGCTTTTAAAAATATCATCCTTATTTTTAACTATCGATTTTTTATCCTTTTTTGTTCGCAAACAAATAGCTACCAGATGCTCTACCTGCTTGCGTGAATCAGCAAAAGCAAGAAAAGGAGTACAATTATAATCCGATAGATTAACAAGTAATCTTGCAGTTTCATTAAGGTCCCCAGCTCTGGCTAAAAGCAGTTTTTTCGATGTTAGCCGAGACCCATCATTTTTTTCTGTAAAACAATGGAATGAATGCCCAGTGAGCTCTTTTAGAAACTTCTCAGGTTCTCCAAGAGTTGCTGTACTGGCGATAATTCTAAATCTAGAACGTGATAATGCATCAATCCTCCGTAAAAAGTATCCCATATTGGTTCCAAAGGCTCCTTCGTAAATATGGGCTTCATCAAGGACCAACAACTGTAGAGTATCCAGGAAAGAGGAGACCATGGATGAACCTGAATTGCGAAGTAACCAGGCATGAGCAACATCTGGAGTCATAAGAATTACATTATTCTCTCTAAGAATTGATTCCCTCTTGTTCATATTCACTCCACCGTCTATATATCCTGTAGAGAGGCCAAATTTCCTAAAATCAGCCCATTTGTTTAATTGATCTTGAATAAGTGCTCGTGCTGGATAAAGAGCCAGTATTTTGCTCTTTTTTTCTTGAAGAACCATATTTGTTGCTACAGACATATAGACAAGACTTTTCCCTGAAGCAGTAGCTGTA
This sequence comes from uncultured Clostridia bacterium, assembly GCA_964641385.1. GTDB lineage: Bacteria > Bacillota > Halanaerobiia > CAZXKH01 > CAZXKH01 > CAZXKH01. Next base: position 1,575 of record CAZXKH010000321.1, read on the forward strand.
GAAAGGCCAACGTTCTTACCATTAAGCGCAGCTTCAATTCCTGCAGATTGATGAGAGTACAGCCCCTTTGGAAAGGCCTCTGTCAGGTAAGCAGCAAGCTTATCATCTAATCGATCTGGTATTTTTGAGAATTGAGGTTTACGGCCGGGTAATTCCCTACGACTCGTAATCTCTATTGTAGCATTCATTGCCGCTATTTCAACTGCATTAAGAGTGGGGTCTTTACCCATAGCAAACTCCTCCATAACTTATTCAAACTATACTTTTACACGAAAGGGTTTTTATAACTAATGGATAAGGAACATGCGCTTGATATACGGGTGCCCTTCCGGGAAAATCAGTGAATTATCTTCTTCAAGCTTAGCAGGAATATCCATTAACCTACGAGTAACTTCTATAATTCCCTTATCTTCTAAACAGAAATTGCTCAATATTTCTTTGCAAAATGAAGTAATCATATTATGAACAATAGATGTCAAATAGATGGAAACCTGCAGTCCCAGATAATCACGGGTATTAAGCACATACTACCTCATCCTCATTAAGGTTATCAATATTGGAATAAATATGTAAAAATATGATTATTTTTCTTTGTTTTGTAGTATCTCTGCAGCATCACCCTTACTGGATATTTGCTGTTGGTTATCTACTGCAAGCCAATATCACAAATCATAACACCCTCGTCAAAACTGGACCATTGATGTTCAAAGAGAACTTTATTGAAATTCTTTGCTGTATTTGGGCGATAACCTCTGATAACAAAAGGTTTCTCGAGTTTTATCAGTTCTTGAATATTAGGGCCATTTCCCTGTATACCATCGGCTCTAATAATGTCAATATTATCAAAACCAAATATATCAGCTGCAGCATAGATACTATCCCAAAAGCGAAAACCATGGTTTGTATTACCAGAATCTAATAAATTAGCTAATATATAATCATTACAGTACCCCAGGATACATCACTCGTATTATTTAACAAGTGGTGAGGAATGAGGGAATTTGACTTTTGTCTTGGCTTCCACAGAGCCATGCGGGTAATTTCAGCCTCGTCAATGTTAGCCTGCGGTTTTGTATGCTGACAGTACTGGCTTAACCCTTTACACCTGTTTAACTGTCAGCCGTAGAGTCCGAAGCTGGCTCAACGCACTCCGAAGTACCTATATATTCGCAGGTAACGTAGCCCTAGTTTTCAGGCTTAGACTGGTCAGCTTAAGGCTTTTACAAGCAGTATAATTCACTACAAGCAGTATAATTCACTACAGGTATCATAATTCACTACAGGTCTCGCCCGTTAAAGGGGCGGGGTAGCTGACGTACTCTATCAACAGTAATAATAATCTGAGTAGCAAGATTTATTTAAGGTTTTTTGTAACTATTCAGGCCTTATTTAAAATGAACCTTGAAAACTAAATAAAGT
>CAZXKH010000322.1:0-2992 GCA_964641385.1 uncultured Clostridia bacterium
GGCTTTTTATCTATCCATTGCTAATATTTATGACTTTTAATGATAAATAGATCCCCCACCCATATTATGCAGTCCTGCCATTATTAGATGTGAAGACCAGTTTGTGGTCATAAATATTCATAATTTGTTCATAAGAAACCCCCTGAGGCTTATAACTCTCAGGGGGTCCTTTTTCTCATTTTCTCCTTTTTCTTTATTATTTATATAGCAAAGACATGCCTGCCAATCTGAGTAATGGTTCTACGACTAAAGATCCATCGTGAGGTAGCCGTTATGGGGTTGTAGAAGTAAAGAGCACCATGTGAAGGGTCCCACCCCCGCAGGGCGTCCTGAACAGCCCTGTAGGCTGTCTGATTGGGTGTCAGCCAGAAGGAACCATCCTGAACAGGAGAAAAGGCCAGGGGCTGAAATATTACACCCGAAATAGTGTTGGGAAACTGTGAACTGTGAAGCCTGTTTAGGATAACAGCTGCCACAGCAACCTGTCCGGAATAGGGCTCACTTCTTGCCTCTGAATATACTGCACGGGCCATTAGGGTTAGCTCATGACTGGTAACATTGGCTCTGTTATTGCTACCACCTGAAGAACTGCTCCTTGATGACTGTGGTACGACCAATCTCTGGCCGGGGTTAAGTCGGTCATGCCAAATATTATTGGCCCTCTGTAATGCCTGTAAGCTTACTCCGTAGTTTCTAGAAATTGTCCACATTGTCTCCCCATGCCTGACAGTATGTACAGTCTGAGCCTCTGCAGCTGTACTGAAAATCAATATTGTAGCCATTACCACCAACATTATAAGTCTTTTCCTTGTACCCATAAAATTTTAAATCCTCCTTTAAAATATTAATTTTATTAATTCCTTTATAATTATACTAAGAGGTGCTAGTATTGTCATTCTCTGTATTACCGGACTATTACTCCTTTCCCTTTATCAGCAGTAAAGCAGATAGAAGATATGTTAAAATCGTATTAATTGACTATAATTAGAGTTAAAATTGCAAGATACCTATATATCTATATTTTACTACATATTACGCTTGCTAATGATATATAGATACTTAACACATTATATGCAACCCTGTTATAATTACTTTGAGCCTCCAATTTGTGGACATTAAAAAACCTTCTCGGAAAGAGAAGGGTTTAGTATAAACATAAAAAAGGCCTGATAGAATTAATATCAGGCCCTATTAGTTAATCAAGCTAAAGCTATTATTTATATGCATTTTTATAATTTATGATTGAAAGTTAATATTTGCAATTGCCGCCACCTGATCTCCTTCATCAAGCCTCATAACCAAAACTCCCTGAGTGTTTCTGCCTGTAGAAGGGATTTCCTCTACTGCAATACGGATCATGAGACCTTGGGCAGTTATAATCATCATCTCATTATCCTCTTCTACTATTCTCATAGCAACAACGGGACCATTTTTTTCATTCTTTTTAAGTGTAATTAAACCCTTTCCCCTTCTGGCCTGTATTCTGTACCTGTTGAGAGGGGTCTTCTTCCCATATCCATTTTTTGTAATTACCAGCAGCTGTGCTCCCTTTTTTATGTGTTTTTCTTTAATAGCATCCATGGCAATCACATAATCTCCTAAATTTAAACTAATACCCATAACACCCATAGCAGAACGACCAAGAGATCGTAAATCCTTTTCGTTGAAACGAATAGCCATGCCTTCTGCAGTACCCAGTATTAAATCCTGCTGGCCCTCAGTCAGGCGAACATCAATCAGTTCATCATCATCCTTCAATGATATTCCATTTAAAGTACTGTATCTGGAGCTGTATTCCTTAAGAGCTGTTTTCTTCACCATACCACTCTTAGTAGCCATCACCAGATAGGAGTGATCATTAAAGTCTTCAATGGGTATTACTGCTGTTACTCTCTCTCCCTGCTCCAGCTCCAGAAGATTAACCACAGGAAAACCCCTTGCCTGACGGCGAGCTTCTGGTATCTGATAGACTTTTATCCGGTGCATATATCCATAATTGGTAAAGAACAAAAATTGATGATGGGTAGTGGTAATAAATAAATTCTCTACCAGGTCTTTTTCTTTAGTATTAATACCGGTAATACCACGACCACCTCTGTGTTGGCTTCGATATTCATTGAGCAGCATTCGCTTGATATAACCCTCGCGGGTTAAGGTGATAACTACCCTTTTTTTCTCGATTAAATCCTCCAATTTTATCTCTTTAACATCCTCTTTAATCTCAGTTCTTCTGGGATCTGAATACTTTTCTTTAATATCAATTATCTCTTCCTTGATGGTTTCCAGCAGTCTTTTTTCGCTGGATAAAATACCTTCCAGTTTATCAATGATGTCCTGAAGATTTTCGTATTCTTCATCTATTTTTTCCTGTTCAAGACCTGTCAACCGCTGTAAACGCATCTGTAAAATTGCTCTGGCCTGTTTTTCAGTAAAATCAAACTCAGATATTAATCTATCACGAGCTTCTCCAGTATCCTTTGAGGAGCGTATTATTTTAATTACCCTGTCTATATTATCCAGGGCAATCCGTAGTCCTTCCAGAATGTGAGCTCGATCCCTGGCTTTTTTGAGATCATAACGAGTTCTTCTGGTTACAACATCCTTCTGGTGATCAAGATAACAGTTTAAGATCTCCAACAGGTTTAAAATCTTTGGTTCACCATTAACCAGAGCCAGCATAATGGCGCCAAAGGTTACTTCCATACGTGTATTCTTATAGAGTCTGTTTAAAACAACCTTGGGGATAGCACTGGCCTTTAATTCGATAACAATTCGTAAACCATGACGATCCGATTCATCTCTTAAATCTTTAATACCCTCTAATTTATCTTCCTTTACAAGGTCAGCAATCTCTTCAATCAGCCGTGCCTTGTTAACCTGATATGGTAATTCATTAATTATTATTCTTGCCCTGGTATCTATTTTCCTGATTTCAGCCCTGGCCCTGACTCTTATTCTTCCCTTCCCCTGCTGATAGGTCTTTAATTTTCTA
>CAZXKH010000323.1:0-2986 GCA_964641385.1 uncultured Clostridia bacterium
GGTATTGAAAAGAGAATAAAAATCCCAGCAAACGGGCAAAGGGCCTTGCTGCCAGATCAAGGTCACTGCAGCCAGACTTCTCCAGCCTCTGTAAGGCATTAAGCTCTCTTCTCAGCTTTAGCTCCAGTTCTCCCCTTAAATGCCTGATGACATCTGTCCTTCCACGAAGAAAGACGCTGATCAGGTACTTTTTAAGGCTCCAGTGCTCGGCCAAATCGTTCTGCAGCTTACCCTCCAGCAAAAGAAAGTGAAGGCAAGCAACATACTGAAAGAGATTATTAGCTTTAACCACCCTGAACTTGAAGGGCCTTAAGATACATCTGGCCTCAGTATACTGAACCTCTTCTTCACCGAAAGAGGAGAGAAGAAGGGCCAAAAAGATCAGATCATTATTCAGTGTTAGCGAGGAAACCTGCCCCCAGTATGAGCCCAGGTGCTTACAGAAACCACAGTAATAGGAACGGTAGCGCCTGTAATCCTTAACCTTTAATTCTTCCTTAACTGGTTTTATATAACCGTACATACTTTCCTTCCCGTTAACTCCAGCTGCTTCTGCTTTATTTTTTCTTTTCTCGTTAAAACTGCTATCTCCTCTATTAAATATTTGTCTCTTAACAGTTAATATTTCCTGTTATCTGCAATTGAAAGCTGGAATAGATTCATTGCTAAGAACAATAACCAGCAAAAACCTGTCATTTCAACTGTACAGGAATTGTCAAAATAATCTTTGCGGAGTTTAATTAATATCAATACCCCTGAAATAGCTAGACTCTTTTCTCTATTTGAAAATATTTCATTACACAGAAACTTGTCAATTTAACCACTGTTACGAATATGGTTTTTGAGGCAGGAATCCAGAAAGAGATAGAGAATTATGGAGTTGCTTTGTTGATTAAGGCATAAAAATAAAGGGGGAATGGACTGAAATAGCATCCACTGTTTATCAAAAGTTTGTTGTCCTCCAGGTGAAAATTATAAGACAATATTCCATTGACCATATGGAATAATAAAAGTGGAGGGTACTAACAATAATGAAATTTGAATTAATTGAGTGGATTACTAATCCCTTTGTCTTGATGTTTTTTGCCATCTCCATTGGGATTTTACTGGGCAGGTTACGTCTGGGCAGTTTCAGTCTGGGAACCTCTGGCCCCCTCTTTACCGGGTTATTGATCGGCTGGCTGGTTGTAAATTACGGCAAAAGTATTTCTAAAGGAGAAGCAGGTTATTCAGCAGTCCAGAATATGCTATCAGGTGATATTATACCCCAGCATTTCTTCACCCTTTCCCTGATCTTTTTCATCGCCTCTGTAGGCCTTCTGGCCGCCAAAGATATCGGAGCGGTGATCAAGAAGTACGGATTGAAGTTTATTGCCCTGGGAATCATGATCACCTTCATCGGTGCCCTGGTCAGCTTTGCCATCATTCACTTCAATCCAGTAATCGATACCTATGCCATTACCGGTGTCTATACTGGAACCCTTACCAGTTCACCCGGCCTGGCAGCAGCCCTCGAGGCCAGTAGAAAGGATGCCGCCAGCAAAATAGAAACCATGCAAAAAAACGGTGCCGGAACCATCAATGAAGATGAAAAAAATAGAATAATTAGAGAGGCTGAGGCCTCTACTGGAGCCGGATATATGATCTCCTATCCCTTTGGGGTCTTTCTGGTGATTTTATTTGTCAACATCTTCCCCAGTATCTTTGGTATCGATATTAACCGGGAAGTAAAGAAGTTTTCAAAGGAGATGAAGGAGATCAAGGACCACAGCAAAGATAAGAAGGTAATAAAACCAGTTACCTTCGATCTCCCAGCCTTCATGCTTGTTTGCTTTTTGGGCTTTACCCTGGGCCAGCTGGAGTTTAACCTGGGAAGACTGGGTTATCTGGGAATAGGGACAACTGGAGGAGTACTGATCCTATCACTCCTGCTGGGTTATCTGGGCAAAGTTGGGCCCTTTACCTTTCGGATGGAAAGCAAAATCCTGGAGATAATTAGAGACATATCAATCTCTTTCTTCCTCTGCATTATTGGTCTCAGATATGGATACAACATCTTTAATACCAGCCCTCACCTCTTCTTTTCCGCCATGATTATCGGGGTACTTGTTCTGCTGAGTGGTTATTTCATCGGAAGATACCTCTTCAAAATTAACTGGACCATACTATCAGGAGCAGTCTGTGGAGGTATGACCTCCACACCGGGTTTAGGGGCAGCCATCGAAGCCCTGGACAGTGATGGACCGGTGGCAGGTTATGGAGCCATATATCCCTTTGCCCTGCTGGGCATGGTTGTCTTTTCCAGCATACTCCCCCGGCTGGTTATGTAAAAAACATCAGTTGTGATCGTTGATGGGTCATCTACCATCTATTCAGTGGGTAGATGACCCATCAACTATTTTTCTTTTTTCTTACCTGCAAATAATAATTTGATCTGGGCTCTTTTTCCCTGCCAGTTAAGGGATTAAATTCAAGGAAGGAGTTTCTCATTTTATATAGAATAAAATATATATTGACTTATTTTTTTATATCAATACATATAAAAAGGAGGGATTATGTAGTTTGTAAATTGATAACATGTATACAGATACGATTTTGCACCCAACCAAAATTATTTAGGGGGAAATTACTAAATGAAAGAAAAGATACTGGTATTAGCACTTACTATCTGTCTGGCAGTTATGTTAGTCCCTGATATAGCAATGGCAGCTGAGGTCACCCTGAGAATATCCAATGCCGGTCCGGCAGATGAAAGTGACCGGACTGTTATTGCTAACGATACTTTCAAAAGGTTGGTTGAGTTACAGACAGACGGCAGAATTAAAGTTGAAACATATCATGCCTCTTCCCTGGGGAACGAGAGAGAAACCTATGAAGGTATGATCCTGGGTACTATTGAAATGGGAACACTAACAACCGGTCCACTGCCTGGCTTCTTTAATGATATTATGGTCCTGGATATTCCCTACCTTTTCAGTTCCAATCC
>CAZXKH010000324.1:0-2955 GCA_964641385.1 uncultured Clostridia bacterium
AAAGTGTAACCTATGACTTGAGCCTAATCTGTAACCCATGTCGTGAGCCCTAACACCTGGTAATTAAGGAGCAGGCCTGCAAGGATTACTTATTCATGGAATTTAGCCATTATATTGTCAAAGTGAAATGTTAACAGGTCATACAATTTATCTCAAGGTTTAATTGTTGTCTTCCGACAGTATTGAAGCTATCTACTGTCAGCTATTGTTGTGAGCTAATAGTTACAGCATATATTAAAGGAACTAGGATAGAAGCAATAGCTCTTAATAGTGATGGACATTAACCTCAGTCACACCCTCTTTATTGATTCTTAACTGTCCGTCATGTTTGTATTCGGTCTCTGAGGGAATTGAGACCCGCAGTGTGCAACCCAGGCCACTGATGGAGAGGTGTCTTTCATCCTCCCAGCCATCAAGGTATCTAATGCTGGCAGTAATACCTAAACCACTTAAGTCGATATTTTCTACCCCTTCAACACGGGCAAAGATGTTCATTCCTGCCCCACTAAAGGACACCTTATTTGACTTAATAAGACCATCATAGTGTATTCCAGCACCACTTATATTTATTTCCTCTGTAACTGCAGTTCCTTTAATACTCATTCCAGCTCCACTCATCCTTATCTTTTCGGCTATGGCCTTTCCATTAACACTGGCTCCTGCTGCCTGAATATCGATTAAGGAGTAACTGGCTGCAGTACCAACGATAATCTTTCCTTCTTTTTCTTCCCGGGAAATAAAGCTGAAGAGGCTGCTTTCCTCTACAGAGGTTAGATGTATCTCTCCACTTTTATGTTCAACCCTTATTTCAGGACAGAAATAAATACTTTTGCTGTTGGGGTTAAACTCAATGCTGGCTCCACCAGCATTGATAAAGAGTTTACCCATTTCTTCAGGTGTAATGGTCTGCAGGTCCTCTTCTTCTGCAGTGAGAAGGGAGGTAACAAGGAGTAGTGCAGTTAGAGATAGTATCAACATGATCAGTATTCTTTTCTTGTTAAGCAATCCAAACCCTCCTTTTGTCGGGGCAGTCTTCCCCTCTCAGGGGGATTATGCTCCCCTGCTGAGGATATATTAAAAACCAAAGCTTAACCTTATACTTAGTGTGGGACCATGGAAGTTACCCAGAGGACCTGAATAGGACTTCCCAAAGAAATCCCAGTTGGTACCGAAGTCATAGGTTCCCAGATAGCCCAGGGAAGCGTTGAGACCTACAAAGGCCCCCAGCTGTTGATGGAGGGTAATCTTTGGTTCCAGCATAATAAACTCTTTCTTATAGCTGGTGCTGTGAGCATTTTCAGTATCAAAGCCAGCCGGGTCACTATGTATTAGATCCAGGTTAGCACTACCACCGCCAAAAACTCCACCAAGGGTAATATCGGTATTGCCCTCGGCATAGATAGCATGCTCGTAGAGCAAGCCTCCATAGTTGACAGTTAGGATGGCCCTTTCCCCATTGCTGCCATGAGTGGTGGTTGTTCCCCCCACTCCATAACCTCCAAAGCGGCTACCTCCCCTTGCTCCTACAATACCTGAGCCTCCAAATAAGAGAAACTCCTCATCAAATCCTTCAAAGTCACCCTTATCCAGTTCCTTATTAAGTTCCTCAACATCCAGTATTAATAGTGCCAGCATAGGGCCTCCATTGGCCCTAAATCCACTGGCCATCTGTGATGGGATACCTATTTCATCTTCAAAGGCCATCTCCTCATTATCTCTTTCCTCATCAATGATAACTTCAATTTCTCCGGCCAGAGCAGTATTGCCCAGAGATAAGACGAGTAGCAGACACAGAGAGAGTAACATTCCAGCTGTCCTTTTTTTCATCTTTGACACCCTTTCTAATAGTTGTTTATATTATACTTAATGCCAAGCATTTCCATTCTTGTATGGAATATTAAAAGTTTGTTTTACCTGATGAGTGCTGGCGACCTCCAGGGGACGAATAACCTCTTTGCAATATTATGGTATTAATGATATGCTATTACAGTAGGAACATGTGTATAGGTTAACATCTAAGAGAGGGGAGGGCCCCTGATTGTTTGCTTTTCCTGCATTCATTACAGGGAACTAATATGTCCAATAGAGTGGAGCCACTGCGGGATAGAGAAAAGATAAGGCTGATTAAGGATAACCTGCTCCAATCAGAAAAATGGCGTGACTATGTGCTCTTTGTCTGTGGGATTAATTTTGGTTTAAGAATTGGTGATCTGCTTCGGCTTCGTATTGGGGACCTGCTTAGTTACAACCAAAAGCTGCGTTCTAGTTTTGAGATAGTGGAACAGAAAACCGGTAAGCGCAATATTATTCCCATCAATGATCAGGCTGCTTCGGCCCTAAAACTACTGTTGGAAAAGACTGATATTGATCAGGATCCCGGGAACTATTTAATCTATAACACTAGAAGGAAGTACCATCGGATCTCCCGAGTTCAGGCCTATAACCTGGTAAAAAGATTTTGTACGGAGGCCGGTATCTACAATGTGACTATTGGAACTCACAGTTTAAGAAAGACCTGGGGTTATCTGGCCCATCAGGCGGGGGTCAGTATTGAGGTTATTCAGGCCAAATACATGCATAGCAGTACTGCCACCACCAGGCATTATCTGGGCATTGAACGTCGGGATGTGCATGAAGCCTATCGCCTGATTACATCATAATACTTTTTCTGGTAGAAGTCAATCATTAGCCATATTAATATATTTTGTGATAGGTTTTTCTGGAATATGAAACTATTATAGTTCTAATTATAGTTAAGTGCACCCATAAAGAGTTGAGTTTGTTGCTGTTAGTTTGACCAGGAAAATAACTCCTCGAAAGACCAGTTATTTTAAGACTGTCTTAATAATTAATCTCCCTGTCTTAGTATTGTTCTTTCTAAACATTTTGTATTGGCTCTGTAGAATGATATAATAATAATCAAGAAATATCTGACCGGGGGTAAACACTATGAAG
>CAZXKH010000325.1:0-2943 GCA_964641385.1 uncultured Clostridia bacterium
TCCCTTCACTGCCATAGTAGGTCAGGAGAAAATGAAGAAAGCATTAATACTAAATGCTGTCAATCCAGGACTGGGAGGAGTTCTGATTAGAGGTGAAAAGGGAACTGCCAAGTCCACTGCTGTGAGAGCCTTAGCCGATCTGCTGCCCTAATTAGAAGTTGTAGATGATTGTTCCTTTAATTGTAGTCCTCACAGCCAGGAAAGAATGTGCAATTCATGCCTGAAAAGGATTAAAAATGGAGATAAACCCAAAGTGACAAATAAGAAAATGCAGGTAGTTGATCTCCCTGTAAGTGCTACTGAAGACAGAGTAGTGGGATCACTGAATATTGAGCATGCCATTAAAAAGGGTGAAAAAAAGTTTGAAGATGGAATCCTGGCTCAGGCCAATAGAAATATCTTATATGTTGATGAAGTAAACCTGCTGGATGATCATGTGGTTGATGTCCTGCTGGATTCTGCAGCTATGGGAACCAATACCATTGAAAGGGAAGGAGTATCCTTCTCCCATCCAGCCCACTTTATACTGGTGGGAACCATGAACCCTGAAGAGGGAGATCTGAGACCACAGCTTCTGGACAGATTTGGACTGGCAGTGGATATTAGGGGGGAAAGCAATCCTGAAGAGAGAACAGAAATTGTAAGGCGCAGGATGGAGTTTGAAAACAGACCACAGGAATTTTATCACCAGTTTGCAGAACAACAACAGGAATTAAAAGCAAAGGTTTTAGCTGCCGGTAAGAGAATAATGGATGTTCAGATCAAGGATGAAATGCTCGAGCTGGTGGCAAAAATAGCCATCGAAATTGGAGTCGATGGCCATCGAGCAGACATTAATATCATTAAAACTGCCGCCACCAATGCTGCTTTTTTAGGTAGACAGGAGGTTAAAGCTGAGGATATTAGTGAAGCAGCAGCAATGGTCCTTCCTCATCGGGTAAGAAGAAAACCCTTTGAAGACAAAAAGTTGGAACTATCACAGGTAGCTGAGATAATAAGTAATTATCAGAAAAGGGGCATGGCAGATGCAGGCTAATTACATATATCCCTTTTCAGCTATTGTAGGCCAGGATATGGTAAAAAAAGCCCTGCTCCTAAATGCAGTTAACCCTTCCATTGGAGGAGTTCTGATCAGTGGAGAAAGGGGAACTGCCAAATCAACAATGGTCAGAGGGCTGGCAGCGCTTCTTCCAAATAAGAAAATAGTGGAACTGCCATTAAACGTCACTGAAGATAGATTGATAGGAACTATTAATATCGAAAAGACTATTGCTGATGGAAGGCCTTATTTTGAACCGGGGATCCTTTATCAGGCTGATGGCAATATCCTCTATGTGGATGAAGTAAATCTTCTCAGTGACCATATTGTCAACAACCTGCTGGATGTAAGCCAGTCAGGAATCAACATTATAGAACGGGAGAGTATCTCCTCATCACATCCAGCAGAGTTTATACTGGTAGGAACCATGAATCCGGAGGAAGGTTTCTTGCGGCCTCAATTTTTAGATCGTTTTGGGCTCTTTGTAGAGGTAAGTGGTGAAAAAGAGATGAACAAAAGGCAGCAGATTATCTCCAGACGCCTGGATTATGAAGAGGGACCAAAGGATTTCTGCAGTAAGTTTAGCAAAAAGAATAATCGATTACAGGATCAAATAAAAAGGGGCAGGGAACAGCTTAAAGAGGTAAAGGTCTCAAAGAGAACCAGAGAAATAGCTGTTGAGTTTGTAGTACAGGGGAACTGTCAGGGGCATCGTGCAGAAATGATCCTGGTGAAAACAGCCCGGACCATTGCTGCCCTTGAAGAACGAGATTATATTAACCTTGATGACTTAAAAGCTGCTGCAGAAATGGTTTTACCTCATAGGAGCCGATCTCAACCACCAGAAAAAGATAGTTCTCTGAATGAACAAAAGAATCCCTCCAATCAAGATCAAAGAAATGAAGATATAGGTGATGAAATGGAGGATCAATCTTTAGAAGAAGAACAGGAAAATCAGTCAGCAAGTAACATGAACTCACAGCATCAGGCTGAAGAAGAGGATCATAAGAATGAGAATAATTATGCTGAAGAAAACCTTGAACCAGATCCGGGGGAACAAAGAGAGAAGGAAAAGAAAATACCTCCCCAGGATAGGATCGATGAAGCTGATGAGATATTTAAAATCAAACCCTTTCAAATTAAACCCTTTGTAAAAAGAAAAAGAAATGGTAGTGGAAGACGCACCAGAACACAAGTTTCTTCTCAAATAGGGCGCTATACCCGCTATCGTTTGCCTGAGGCAAAAGTAAAGGATCTGGCCTTTGATGCCACTTTAAGGATAGCAGCATCAAAACAACAAAAGAGGAAAAGCTCAGATAAGTTATTGGTGATCAAAGACTCTGACTTAAGAGAGAAAGTTAGAGAAAAAAAGATAGGGAATACCCTGCTCTTTGTTGTCGATGCCAGTGGTTCCATGGGAGCCAACCAGAGAATGAAGTCTAAGGGATGCCTACCAAAAAAGAGACCGGATAGGTCTGGTTGCCTTCAGAAAAAAGAGAGCTGAAAATATACTGGGCATAACCAGAAGTATAGAGCTGGGTTACAAAGACTTAAAGGAATTGCCCACAGGTGGGAAAACCCCCTTAGCCTCGGGTCTATTGCTTGGTTACAAGCTGCTCAAAGCAAGGATGGTAAGAGATCCAGATATGATTCCTGTTCTTATTCTTGTCTCAGACTGCCGTCCGAATGTTTCCATTAGAGGCCATGATCCCGTAGAAGAGGCAAAGGAAGTCTGTAGAACTATTAGAGCCGAAGCCATCAACTCACTGGTAATCGATACTGAAAATGAGTTTATCCAGCTGAGATTGGGTAGTCAGCTGGCAGAGATAATGGATGGTCAATATTATAAACTCAACCAGCTGCAAGCTTCAGAGATAGAGGGAGCAGTAAGAAGCTATCTTCAG
>CAZXKH010000326.1:0-2915 GCA_964641385.1 uncultured Clostridia bacterium
AAGGGCTGGCACCGGCAGCAGTTAAGGCAGGAGCCACTGTAGTTGATAACAGCAGTACCTTTCGACTTAAGGAGGATGTGCCCCTGGTGGTGCCAGAAATCAATGGCTCTACTCTGGATAACCATCAGGGGATTATCGCCAACCCCAACTGTTCCACCATTCAGCTGGTGATGGCCCTCAACCCAATCTACCGTCTGGTGGGTATTAAGCGCATCATAGTTGATACCTACCAGGCAGTTTCCGGTACCGGGCAGGAGGCCATAGAAGAGCTGAAAGAACAGAGCAGAGCTATGCTCAGGGACGAGGATTATCAACAGGAGGTATATCCACATCGGATAGCCTTTAATGTGCTACCTCATATCGATGTCTTCTTTGAGAACGGTTATACCAAAGAAGAGATGAAGATGGTCAATGAAACAAGAAAGATTCTCGATGATCAGGGACTGATGATCTCGGCCACTGCTGTCAGGGTTCCTGTTTTTATTGGCCACAGTGAGGCTGTTACCATTGAGACAGAGGAAAGGATTACCGCCAGTCAGGCCAGAGAATTACTCTCAAAGACACCGGGAGTTAAGGTTATCGATGATATTAATAAATACCAATATCCTCTGGCCTCAGATACAGAAGATGAGGAAGCGGTACTGGTGGGAAGGATTAGAGAGGATATTTCATCAAAAAATGGTTTATTGCTCTGGGTAGTGGCCAATAACCTCTGGAAGGGAGCTGCCCTAAACACCATTCAAATTGGAGAAATGCTGGTAGCCAGGGGCCTATTACCATCCATGAGGTGATTAGATATGCAACTGGTAGTAACCAAGTTCGGGGGCTCTTCCCTGGCCAATGGTGAGGGAAGAAGAAGGGCTCTGGATATTATAAGGGATCATCGGCAGCACCAAAAGAATGTGCTGGTAGTAGTATCAGCCATGGGAAGAAAGGGAGAACCGTACGCCACTGACACTCTGATTAGCCTGCTTGAGGAGACCAATGCTTCCTTTTCCAGACGGGAACAGGATCTGCTTCTTTCCTGTGGCGAGATTATCTCTGCAGTCATCATGGCTGAGGCTTTGCGCAGCAATGGAATTGAAGCTCGTTCCTATACCGGTGGTCAGGCAGGGTTAATTACAGACAATAACCAGGGGCAGACACAGATCAAAAGGGTTTATCCAGTGCGCTTAATCTGTGACCTGGAGGCGGGAATTGTGCCTGTGGTGGCCGGTTTTCAGGGGATAACCTGGGAGGGTGAAGTTACCACCCTGGGAAGGGGTGGCAGTGACACTACTGCCACTGCCCTGGGAATTGCCCTGGAGGCAGAAGAGGTTGAGATCTATACTGATGTAAGGGGAATAATGACCGCCGATCCTAAAAAGGTTCCCCGGGCCAGGCTCTTAAAGGAGATCTCCTTTAATGATGCCTGTGAGATGTCATACCAGGGAGCAAGAGTAATACACTCTCGGGCAGTGGAGCTGGCAAAAAATTATAATATACCCATCAGGGTCAAGAATACCTTCACCGGTGAGAGTGGTTCTGTAATCTGTGATGGATCATCATCCCGGGCCAGTGATCAACCGGTGACCGGACTGGCAAGCAGATCTGAGGTGATCTTTGTTCAGCTGAGAGCTGAAAAAGGCTGTCAGAGGCAGGATAATATCTTTACTCAACTGGCAGAGGCCGGGATCAGCCTGGACTTTATTAATCTTCGACAGGAGGGCATTAGTTTTCTTATCGACAGGGATAAATTAGAGCAGGCAGAAAGGGTTCTTAGGGAGCAGGAATACAGCTATCAGATAGACTCCAGCCTGGTTAAAGTATCCATAATTGGGGGAGGTATGACCGGATTACCTGGAGTGATGGCCAGAATTGTCAATGCTCTTTCTGATGAGGGGATAGAGATCTACCAGATTACCGATTCTCACACCACTATCTCCTGTCTTGTTCACAAAGAAGAGGAGCATAGAGCTCTTAATGTTTTGCACAATGCTTTTAACCTTTAGGAGAATAATTGAAAGGAGAGTTAACATGGTTTTTGGTGAAGTTTTGACGGCAATGGTTACTCCCTTTGATGAGGAGGGCAGCCTGGCCCTTGATAGTCTGCCAGAGCTGATCAATCATTTAACTGAGAATGGTTCTGATGGTCTTGTAGTGCTGGGAACAACAGGTGAAAGCCCAACCCTTACAAAAAATGAAAAAATAAAGGTCTTAGAGGAGATCTGTCGTCTGCGCCGGGAGCAGGGGCTATCCTTTTCCCTGGTGGCAGGAACCGGTTCTTACTCAACCAGTGAGAGCATAGAAATGACTGCCAGGGCCTCTGAACTGGATATTGACGGTATTATGCTGGTAACACCCTATTACAACAAGCCCCCTCAGCAGGGATTAAAGGATCACTTTACCGCCATAGCAGAGAGCACTTCATTACCAGTTATTCTCTATAACGTCCCGGGCAGGACAGGGACCAACCTGGATGCAGAGACTACAGTTGCTCTTAGCCAGGTAGATAACATTGTGGGCATCAAGGAGGCCAGCGGTGATCAGGAGCAGATAGCACATATCTGCCGGGAGACAGCCCCTGACTTTCTGGTTTACAGTGGAGATGACAGTATGACTCTTCCCTTAATTTCACTGGGAGGCCATGGAGTTATAAGTGTTGCCGGACATCTGGTGGGGGAAAGGATTAAGGAGATGATAGTTAGCTATAAAAGGGGAAAAGTTAAGAAGGCAGCTGAGATTAATCAAAATCTCTTGCCTCTCTTTAAGGCTCTCTTTTTAACCACCAACCCTATTCCGGTCAAAGCAGCCGTTAATCTGCTGGGAATCAAGGCTGGTCCTACCAGACTCCCTCTTTCACCACTTCCAGAGGAGGAAAAGAATGAGCTGCAGAGAATGTTGAAGGAGGATTACGGGCTCCTTTAGCATCTTAG
>CAZXKH010000327.1:0-2912 GCA_964641385.1 uncultured Clostridia bacterium
TTACCGGCCATATTGACGGTATGGGCAGACTTACTGCCCGCAGAAGAGAGGGCAATGCCATTCTGATGACCTTTCAGCTGGAGAAGAAGCTGATGAAGTATCTGATACCCCAGGGTTCTATTGCTGTTGATGGGGTTAGCCTGACAGTGGCCCGTCTGGACAGCCAGCAGTTCACTGTCTCTTTAATACCTCATACAGCCTCTGAAACCACTCTGGAAAAGAGAGCAGTTGGTGAAAGGGTTAACATTGAGGTTGATCTGTTGGGAAAGTATGTGGAAAGGTTTTTGAATGCAGGAAAAGAGGAAGAGGGAAGTCAGCTCTCCCGGGATTTTTTAAGCAAACATGGATTTAGTTAAAGGAAAGGAGCCTGCAGGAGATGAGTTTCAATACCATTAAAGAAGCCCTAGAGGATATTAAGGATGGGAAGATGGTAATTGTAGTCGATGATGAGGACCGTGAAAACGAAGGGGATCTGGTGATGGCAGCAGAGAAGGTCAGTCCCAGGCAGGTCAACTTTATGGCCCGTTACGGAAGGGGCCTGATCTGTATGCCCATCAGGGGTGAACGCCTGGATCAGCTGGAGTTGCCCCAGATGGTTAATACCAACTCTGATCCTCATGAGACAGCCTTTACGGTCTCCATTGACCACAAGGATACTGAGACCGGCATCTCTGCCTTTGAGCGGTCCCAGACCATCAGGGCGGTACTTGATCCAGCATCAAGGGCCGAAGACTTTAACCGTCCGGGACATGTCTTTCCCCTTCGGGCCATGGAGGGTGGTGTACTGCGCAGGGCGGGACATACAGAGGCTGCTGTAGATCTTGCTCATCTGGCAGGGCTTTACCCGGCCGGTGTTATCTGTGAGATTATGAAGGATGACGGAAAAATGGCCCGTCTTCCTGATCTGAAGGGTTTTGCACGGGAGCACGGACTTAAATTGATCACCATCGCTGATCTGATAAAATATAAGATGAAACGGGAGAAGATGGTTAGAAGGGTTGCCGATGTTGCTCTTCCCACCAAATACGGTGATTTCAGGTCTATTGCCTATGAAAGCATGCTGGATAGTGACTGTCATCTGGCAATTATCAAGGGTGAGGTTGCTGACAGGAAAAATGTGCTGGTCAGGGTTCATTCCGAGTGTTTAACCGGTGATGCCCTGGGTTCATTGCGCTGTGATTGCGGAGAGCAGCTGGAAAGGGCCCTGAGTATGGTTGCAGCTGAGGGTCAGGGGGTGATCCTCTATATGCGCCAGGAGGGTCGGGGTATCGGTCTGGCCAACAAACTCAGGGCCTATGAGCTGCAGGACCAGGGGAAGGATACGGTAGAGGCCAACCAGGAACTGGGTTTTGCACCGGATCTCAGAGACTATGGTGTTGGGGCTCAGATACTGGCAGATCTGGGTCTGACCAGTATCAGACTGATAACCAACAACCCCAGAAAGATAGTGGGTCTTGAAGGTTATGGCCTGCAGGTAACCCAGCGCATTCCACTCCAGATCAAGGCTACAAAAAACAATGCCAGGTATCTGGACACCAAAAAGAAGAAGCTGGGTCATTACTCTTAACCCAGTCCAAAGGAGGAGATTATTGTGCCCGGATTGTATGAGGGTAAACTTGATGGTCAGGGCTTGAAGTTGGGAATAGTTGTCAGTCGCTTTAATGAGTTTATTGCTCACAAGCTCCTTGATGGAGCAATTGATGTTCTGCGCAGGCATAATGTCAGTGATGAGGATATTGATGTGGCCTGGGTGCCTGGTTCCTTCGAAATACCTCTGGTTGCACGCCGACTGGCTGAGAAGGGGACCTACCATGCAGTGGTCTGTTTGGGTGTTGTTATCAGAGGAGATACCCCTCACTTTGAGTATGTATCCAGTGAAGCCGCCAAGGGAATTGCCAGGGCTGGCTTTGATACCAATCTACCCATTATTTTCGGCCTGATTACTGCTGAGACCATCGAACAGGCAATTGAAAGGGCCGGCACCAAGGCGGGTAATAAGGGCTGGGATGCTGCCCTGTCAGCAATTGAGATGGCAAACCTGATGCGTGCACTGGATTAGATCTGAGATGTTAATCTCAGGCAGGAATTTTACTCCTGACTATAGAATAAGCTGGTGAGGAATAAGATAATAATTAATAGGAGGTATGTAAGAAGATGACAGCTGAATGTCAGGAAAGGGATAATAATATGGAGCGCTGTAACTGCTCTTATCCGGGTTGTCCTCGCAAGGGAAACTGTTGTGAGTGCCTTCACTATCATCTGGAGATGAATCAGCTTCCTGCCTGCTGTTTCCCCCAGGAGGTAGAGAAGACCTATGATCGTTCCTTTGAGAGGTTTGCACAGGTTGTCCAAAAGAAATAGGTAGAGTAGAAACCGTCCTCCGGGACGGTTTGATACTTTAAAAAAGATCAGTCTATTTCCCCAATCATTTAAAAGCAGGATATTATTGTTTTTCCGTGAAGTTATCCTATAGATGCTTAAGCTCCGAATTATATATAATTTCTGTTTAAGGAGGAACTAAATTGACCGAACTGGCCAGTGTTAACGGTACCATAATGCCCCTTGATGAGGCCTGTGTTCATGTTGAGGATCGTGGTTATCAGTTTGGTGATGGTCTTTATGAAGTAGTTATCACTTACCAGGGTGTATTTTTTCAGCTTGATCCCCATTTAGAAAGAATGGCAAGGGGAGCAGAGATCATTGACTTGAAGATGGAGTATTCACCTGCAGAGCTGAAAAGCATGAGCCTTGAACTCTTATCGGAGAGCGGGCTTAAAGAGGCGATGCTCTATCTGCAGCTGACAAGAGGGGTTAGTTCCCGCAGGCATAACTTTCCCTCAAGCTATGATCCGCAACTGGTGATGACTATTAAGGAGAAACCTGTGATGCCTGATCAGGCAAGGGTTATAACT
>CAZXKH010000328.1:0-2898 GCA_964641385.1 uncultured Clostridia bacterium
CTAACCAGCAGCTGCCCCCTTCAAAAACCACAGAGTAGAGAGATCACCTCCTGATAGAAAGGTAAAAGACGCTGTTTTCTAACCTCTTCAGGAAAGAGCTGTAACAGCGCCTTACTGATCCCTCTTTGATCCTTAAGCAGATAAAAGGCAACCACCGGTGACAGTACCAGCAACATTAAACGGGAAAGGAATCCCAGTAAGAAGGAAGTGGACTGTTCAATGATATTTACCGCCAGCTCCTCTCCCCGCTCTAAGGCCTCATCGGCCAGCTGGCGCAGCATGGGGGGTAGGACGATGCGGCGGTACTCCACTCCCATATAATCAATGAAGCCCTGCAGACGGGCAGTATAACGGGGCAGGGCCTCTGCCAGATCCTCCAGTTCCGCCACCACCAGAGGAAAGAAATAGATGGCCAGAGCCATCAGGATGATAAGCAGCCAGAGGAAAATAACAATAATCGCCCAGCTGCGTGAGAGTCCACGCTGTCTCAACCTCTCCACCAGGGGGTTTAAGAGCAGAGCCAGTAAGCCTCCCAGCAAGAAGGGAAAGAGAGCTGCTCTAACCAGATAGAGCAAATAGAATAGAAGTCCCACTCCCAGCAAAGGCAGTAGTCTTCCCAGACGAAACTCCATCACTCCCCTCCTCCTGCAGGCAAAATAAATACCGGCCTTAGACACCGGTATTTAGCCTTTACCTCTATGCAGCTTTTTATCACTGGCGAGCAGGAAAGAGACCCTGATCGAGATTGACATATACCTCTGGCACACGGCCCATAATTGTCACTTCAGTTACCGGCACCTCTGCCCTAACCTCAACCACCTCTTCCATGAAGGGAACCACAATCTTTAAACGGGGATTAACCTCCAGATAAATTCGGTGGCGAACCTGGTTGATGCCCACTGCTTCAAAACTATCATGAAGGCTGGTAGCATCTGCCACTCCAAAGGGAATAATACTGACCTTCATCCGGGGGCCGAAGCCTGCCAGAACCTGCATCCCCAGCAGCTGAGCCAGGGGAAGCTCTGTACCCTCTTTTTTAATCAAGTCCAGACGGTCCTGAATTTCCAGCGTGATACTACTCAAAAAACGGCTGATCTGTCCATGGTTAACCTGCATATAGACGATTTCACCGGACTGGTTCTCCTGATAGGAGATCAGGTCCCCGTAATCAACAGCTTCAACCTCTGCCCTAACCGTCTCATAGATAGCTCTGTTGGCAATCCGCAGGGCCTCGGCCTCAGCCAGACCGAAGAAGACAGGACGCAGAAAAACCTCCATTAAAAAAATAAAGACCAAAAAAAACAGCAGGAGCACCAGCAGAATCTTGATTAGAAGACCACCGGGCCCTCTCCGGCTGCGGTAGTAATAGCCCCCCAAGAGAACCACCCCTTTATATCCTATGCAGGGGTGGTCAGATCCGTGTCTGCTCAGTCTAGAGACAGGCGGGCAAAGCGTTTCTTACCTATTTTAAGGACCATTCCATCCTCAACTGGAAGATCAAGGTCTATCTCATTAATCAGCTCACCATCCAGACTGACGGCACCCTGTTTAATTAACCTGCGGGCCTGGCTGTTGCTATCCACCAGGCCTGACCTGGAGATAAGCCTGACGATCCATACTTTCCCCTCCTGGAGATCACCGGGCTGAAGATTGAAAACAGGCATCTCCTCAGGAAGAAAACCCTCTTCATAAACCCTTTCAAACTCCCTCTCTGCCTTCACGGCCGCCTCCTGCCCGTGATAACGGGAGACAACACGACGGGCCAGATCCTTTTTGGCCTCCTTGGGATGAAGTTCTCCCCTTTCCAGCTTTTCTTTCAGTTCCTCCAGCTCCCCGGGAGTAATGGCTGTCACCAGCTGAAAGTAAGAAAGCAGAAGCTCATCTGCAAGAGACATTAATTTACCATAAATTTCAGCCGGCTTTTCATCAATACCCACATAATTATCCAGGGACTTGCTCATCTTCTCATTACCATCAAGGCCCTCCAGCAGAGGCAACATCATAACCACCTGGGGGCTCTGACCAAACTCCCGCTGCAGAACCCGTCCCACCAGCAGGTTAAATTTCTGATCGGTACCACCCAGTTCAATGTCTGCCTCAATAGCCACCGAATCATAACCCTGCATCAGAGGATAAAAGAACTCATGGATCCCAATGGGCTTATTTTGCCGATAACGACTGGCAAAATCGTCTCGCTCCAGCATCCTGGCCACCGTATACCTGGAAGCCAGGGAGAGAACCTCCTCAAATTTAAGCTGACTCAGCCATTTACTGTTAAAGACCAGTTCTGTCTGTTCGGGATCAAGGATCCTGGAAAACTGCTCCTGGTAGGTCTTAGCATTCTTTCTTACCTCTTCCTCGCCGAGAGCTGGCCTGGTCTTAGAACGGCCTGAGGGGTCACCGATCCGCCCGGTGAAATCACCGATGATCAGCACCACCCGATGGCCCAGCTCCTGAAATTGCCGCAGCTTCTCAAGCACAACTGTATGCCCCAGGTGGATATCAGGAGCAGAGGGATCTAATCCCAGCTTAACCCGAAGAGGCCTATTCTCCTGTCGAGCCTCCTTAAGTTTCTCTCTCAGCTCATCCTCTGAGATAAGCTCCTGTAAACCGCCTTTAATCAGTCTCATTTCCTCTTCCAGCCTCATCAAACCACCCTTTTCCTGCAGTATTGGTGTTTAAGACGCTAAAATTTGGTTATCATTATAACATAAGGGATTATAATTGACAACAGAAAAAAATGGTCTCTTCCTCTTTTCTCCTGGTGTCGATTTGTGTTATAATAATACAGGAAGGGAGTGTTGGCCCGTCAGCTACCCCGCCCGTAAAGTAACACGGGCGTAGCTTGTAAAAGCCTTAGTTGACCAGCCTAAGTCTTAATTGACTACGTTACCTGCA
>CAZXKH010000329.1:0-2896 GCA_964641385.1 uncultured Clostridia bacterium
ATTAATTTGGATTATAATCCTCTGAGATAATATTGAAATCATTTAATACATATCTTTATCATGGCTGCAGTGCTCTGCTGTCAATTATTAATGTACAAAAAAAAAGACATATGGTCCTTTGGTGAAGAATAGATAATAAACATAAAAAGAATATTAAATGGCAGGGGAGACAGGATTCGAACCCGCAACCAACGGATTTGGAGTCCGCGACTCTGCCAGTTGAGCTACTCCCCTACCTAAAATTTATTATAAGTGATTTATGAGCAAAGATCAAGGATCAATTTAAATTTTTTTGGGTGGTGGTCTCTTTGTTAATAACTGTAAAAAAGGGAAGACTATCAGTGCTGATCATTCTACTTTTGATTTTAACCTTTACTTCTGCACTCTATCTCTTCCAGAGGGTGGAGGAGAGAAGGATGTACAACACCGGAGCCTTTTACCGCCCGGGCCAGAAGTCACTGCTACTATTATTATCGGAGAGAGAGGAAGATGGGCTAGCATCTGTTATCAGTCAATCACAGCAGTACCTTGGGGCATCCGAAGAATTATTAATCACCGGTGATCTGCCTCAGGCCGAGGACCAGCTACAGCTGGGGCTTCTGCATTTAAGTCAGGCACTATATTACCTGTGGGAAGAAAAAGAAATAGATAATGATCTAAGGGAGGTAATTGGGGCCTATCAAAAGGGGGAAGAGATATTCTTAACCCTTAAGCAGAATAACAGGGGGGAGCTGCGTGAAATCACTGTCAGACTCTTTCTGCTCCTGCAGCAAAAAATTGAAGAAATAGTTTCAAAAAAATAATGCAGCAACCCTTGCATTATTATTCTTTATACTGTATAATTACTAACATCGATAATTATTCATGAAATTATTTTTCTGCACAGGGAGTGAAAGAGCTGATGTCAAAAGAGATTAATAAGATTGTTCTGGCCTATTCTGGAGGACTGGATACCTCAGTAATAATTAAGTGGTTGCAGGATGAGTATCAGGCAGAGATAATAGCTATGGTGGGTGATGTTGGCCAGCAGGAGGACCTTGATGCAATAAAAGAAAAGGCCCTTACCACAGGTGCCAGTCGTGCCTATGTGGAGGATCTTAAGGAGGACTATGCTTATAACTATGTCCTGCCCACACTGCAGGCACAGGCCCTTTATGAGGGGAAATACCCCCTGGTATCATCTCTATCACGTCCCATTATCTCCAGGCAGATGGTTAAGATTGCTAGAAAAGAGAATGCTGATGCCCTTGCTCATGGCTGTACCGGCAAGGGGAATGATCAGGTCCGTTTTGATACCTGCTGTCGTTCACTGACTCCGGAAATGAAAATAATTGCTCCCCTGAGGGAGTGGGAGTTTGGTTCTCGGGATGAGGAGTTTGATTATGCTGTAAAGAACGGTATCCCGGTGGAAGTCTCCAAAAAAAACCCCTACAGTATCGATAAAAACCTCTGGGGCAGGTGTATTGAGTGTGGGATCCTTGAGGATCCCTGGCAGGAACCACCTGCTGATGTTTTTCAGATGACAACCGATCCCATGGATGCCCCCTCAGAGCCGGAATACTTAGAAATAGGCTTTATGGAAGGAGTACCAGTCTCCATCAATGGTGAGGAGATGGGCCTGGTTGAACTGATAGACAACCTGAATTTTCTGGCAGGAAGACACGGTATTGGTCGGGTGGACATGATTGAAAACAGGGTGGTAGGTATCAAGTCGCGAGAGATATATGAGGTGCCAGCTGCCACTGTTCTCTATATGGCTCACCGGCATCTGGAGGATATGGTGCTGGACCGTCAGACCTCTCATTTTAAAGAGCATATCTCCAGTAATTATGCCACCCTGGCCTATGATGGCCTCTGGTTTTCACCCCTTAAGGAGGCCATGGATGCCTTTATTGGCTCTATCCAGCAGTATGTGGAGGGTGTAATCAGGATCAAAATGTATCGTGGACAGGCCACGGTAGTGGGAAGAAAATCTAATCGCACTCTTTATCAGTACCAGCTGGCAACCTATGAGCCTGAAGATGCCTTTAACCATCAATCGGCAGAGGGCTTTATCGATCTCTTCAGCCTGCCCTCGCGAGTATTCTCAGAAGTTAATGGGAATGGTGAGCTGCTTTGAAGCTCTGGGGAGGCCGCTTTAAAAAGGATGCTGATCTGCTGGTAGAGGAGTTTACTTCCTCTGTTGCCTATGACAGAAGACTGGCCCTTTATGATCTGCAGGGAAGCAGGGCCCATGTGGAGATGCTTGTGAAACAGGAGATTATAGAAACTGAGCAGGGTGAGGCCATCCTGCAGGGCCTCTCAGAGATTGAAGATGATATCAAAGATGGTAGCTTTGAGTTTACAGAAGAGCTGGAGGATGTCCACCTCAATATTGAAAGGTCATTGATAGACAGGATTGGGCCGGTGGGGGGGAAACTCCATACTGGTCGCAGTAGAAACGATCAGGTAGCACTTGATCTCCGACTCTACCTTCGCCATCAGCTGGAGCTGATTGGTGAGCAGCTGCTTGGATTGCTCTCTGCTATAGTCCAGCTGGCTGAAAGGGGCGAAGATATTGTGATGCCCGGTTATACTCATCTCCAGCGTGCACAGCCCGTGCGTTTTGGCCACCATCTCCTGGCCTATTACCAGATGTTCAGTCGCGATCTGGACCGTTTTCAGGACTGCTATCGTCGTCTTGATGTGATGCCCCTGGGTTCAGGTGCCCTGGCTGCCACTCCTTTACCACTTGATAGAGAGTTTGTAGCTGAGAGGCTGGGCTTTTCCAGGGTATCCAGTAACAGTATGGATGCAGTCTCTGACCGGGATTATGTTTTTGACTTTATGTCCGCTGCAACCCTGACAGGTATCCATTTAAGCCGCTTAAGCAGTGATCTGATTCTCTGGTCATCGG
>CAZXKH010000330.1:0-2891 GCA_964641385.1 uncultured Clostridia bacterium
CAGGAGCCTTACCACCCCCTACGATCAGAGGATGGGCTTTGAATACAGGATCAATCGCTTTGCCCGTCTGGGAGGCAATGTTTACGATGATGGTGATTTCAGCCTGATGCTGGAGGGTAGCTGGCCCTTTCAGTAAAAATAAAGGGGCTTTGATAAAATTACCTTTCATCCGAAGCAGGATTTTGGGGGGAAAAGGACTAATTAGTGAATATGAAGAAGCAGGATAAATACCAGTTTGAGAATAAGGAGGAGATGTTTTTGCAGAGGTTTTATCGATACCTTTCCCTTGGACTTCCCCTGTTGATGATTGTTTTTATACTCTCTGGCATGAATACTATTAGTGCTGGCAGTGATGAGATCAGGGCAATAGAAATACAGGGCAATGATATTATTCCCCGGGAAAAGATCCTGGGTGTTGTCGAAAGCCAGGTGGGAGATCAGATCGATAGTGATCTGATCAGGCAGGATATGGAATCCATCTTTGAGCTGGGCTACTTCTACGATGTGAAGGCCAACTATGAGGCCTATGAAACCGGGCTGAAGCTGATTTTTGAGGTAATAGAAAACCCCAGAGTAAAAGAGATAAGGATTGAGGGAAATGAAGAGATACCCACTGAGAAGCTGATGGCCAGAATCTCCACCGAGGAGAATGAGATGATTAACATCAGCCAGCTGAACAATGACCTGGAGACCTTAATGCAGTACTATCAGGACCAGGGCTATATTCTGGCTGAGTTTGTGGATGTGGAGCTGGAGGATGATGGACTAATCACCATCATCATCGATGAGGGTCGGCTGAAAGAGATCAAGATTACTGGCAATGAAAAGACAGAGGATTATGTTATTCTGCGGGAGATGGAGACCGAAGAGGGTGAGGTCTTTAACTACAATCAGGTACAGCGAGATCTGCAACGGGTCTTTAATCTGGGCTTCTTTAATGATGTGCGTCCCAGCCTGGAGAGGACTGATCCCCAATCTACTGAAGTATCGTTATTGCTGGAGATTGAAGAGCGCAAAACCGGAAACCTTGATCTTGGGGTGGGCTATCAGGCCGGTTCCAAGGATCATGGCTGGCTCGGTTATATTGAAGTCAGTGAGGAGAACCTGATGGGCAGGGGCCAGCGTATAGGTCTGCGCTGGGAGTTTGGAGAAAGGCGCACCTATGAGCTAAGCTTTCATGAACCCTATCTGGCAGGAAGTGAGACCTCCTTTGGTTTTAATATTTATGAACGCTCCTTCAGCCGGACTGACTTTGATGAAAAACGCCGGGGTGGTCATGTAACCTTTGGGCATCCCCTCTTTGAGGAGGTGCGCGGCACCCTGCGTTTAAAGCATGAGCAGCAGGAGAAGGATTACGGTGATCCTGCTCTGGATGATAAGTATACCATTCAGAGTGCAACTGTTGGCTTAAACCGTGATACCACCTTTGATCCCTTTAATCCCCGCGAGGGTTCAAGGGACCGTTTTTCAGTTGAGCTTGCTGGTGGTATTATGGGTGGTGACTATGATTTTACCAAGTATGATCTGGACCTGAGAAGATACTATCCGGCTTTCCAGCAGAAGGATTCCTGGGCCTTCCGACTCAAGGGAGGAATGGCCACCGGTGATGTTCCTGAGATGGAATACTATCGGATTGGCGGGGTGGATAGTATACGTGGGTACAGGGATTTCTCCTTCCAGGGTGAGGAGATGTTTATCTTTAACTCAGAGTACCGTTTTCCCATCATCGAACACTTAGATGGGGTAGCCTTTGTTGATATTGGACATGCCTGGATGAGTGGTGAATCCGTTGAGCTCTCCGATATTAAAAGCTCAGCTGGAGTGGGGGTCAGGGTCCATACCCCCATTGGTCAGCTGAGGCTTGATTTCGGTATTCATGAGGATAGCTCTCGTCTTCATCTGAGCATCGGGCCGACCTTTTAGTTCATAAATAAGGAAGGGTGGAAAAATATTGTTTAAAGTTATGGAAAAAAAGACGCTGGCAATAATGGTTGTTATTGGTTTGTTGTTTATGGGCACGCTTTTCTTCTTCAGTGGTTCTATTTCCAGGGCCCGGGCAGAATCCTCTATCGGTTACGTCAGTATTCTGGCCATCTTTGATGCTCACCCTGAAAAGGATCAGCTGAGTTTTGAGTTCCAGCAGCGGGCAGATGAAATGCGGGCCGAGCTGGAGGAAGAGGCTCAGGACTTAGATCCCGATGAACAGGAGCGGCTGGTTGAATCTTATGAGCAGCAGCTTGCCCAGTATGAACAGGAGCTAATAGCTGGTTTGATCGATGAGATAGATGATGTGGTGGCCAGGGTGGCAGAAAGGGAG
This sequence comes from uncultured Clostridia bacterium, assembly GCA_964641385.1. Lineage (GTDB taxonomy): Bacteria > Bacillota > Halanaerobiia > CAZXKH01 > CAZXKH01 > CAZXKH01. Next base: position 2,318 of record CAZXKH010000330.1, read on the forward strand.
AATGTACAGGTAGTGCTGGAGGCACAAAACGTTATTTATGGCGGATTAGACCTGACTGAGCTTGTACTGGAAGAGATCCAGAAAGAGTACGCAGAAGAGTAAGTGCTGGCTGGAGATATGATTCTTAGATTACTTCTCCCCGGGGAAAAGGGTGATGTAACTTGCTCACCCTAATGAAGCAGGTGATAGAAGAATATGTTTAACATTAAAAAATTCCTTCTGTTATTATTTGTTCTCTGTCCGCTGCTTCTATTTTCCGGGGCCGCCGGGACAGTAAGTTATGACCTGCTGGATAATAGCTGGCAGCCCTCCATTGATCTCGATGGCTATATCTATCAGCAAAATGGATGGCAGGATATACAGGTGGGAGTGGTTGACCTGGAGCAGGTTTTTGAGGCTCATCACCTGCGTGATGAACCTGAACGCATGGAAGATGAACTGGATCAGTTCAGGAGGCAGCTGGCCAGAGAGAAGGAGGGGCTGGAACTCACCGAGGAGGAGGCGTCCAAACACCTTGGTGATTATGAGCAGAAAATTGCCAGTCGGCTACAGTCCATTCGCCAGCAATATCATG
>CAZXKH010000331.1:0-2882 GCA_964641385.1 uncultured Clostridia bacterium
TTTTTCTGGATAACATCTCCTCCTTTCATGAACAGCTCTCCCACCTGCAGTATGTCAGGGAGAAGTTTATGCAGCTTGATTATGAGATCCATCGCCTGGAGCTGATGCTTGAAGGTGGAACTCAGAGCCTGAATCTGTCCCCGGAGAGGGTGGAAGGCCTGAATGGTCTGGTGCATGAGCTGCGCCGCTATCGGGGCGGGCTTGAGCAGCAGAGCCAGAGTCTAATCTCTCTGATTAACAGCATTAATCCCCTGCTACCGGTTCTCGATTCCTGGGAGGAGGCTCTGCACTCTCTGCAGCAGCTGTTAAAGACTGGAGAAGATCTCTATGGTTCTGAAAACACTTCGGTCCTGGCTGAGGTTCGAAGTGGACTGGGGCAGGTACTATTCTATCTGCAGGAGTATGAGGGTCAAGAACTGCAGGAGGAGCTGGAAATTTTTAAGGAGGACTGGAGCCAGCTGGAGGAAAGGGAATGGGTGCAGCTGATCAGGGGTCTGGAGGCTCTCAGTGCGGCCTTACCCCAGCTTTCAGAGGAGGAGCTGGATTCTGCTCTGGGGCTGATGGATCACTTTCTACAGGGACAGATGGTCTCAGGTGATCGTAGCCTGATACTAATCACTGGTTCCTTAAATCTGGAGGAGGAAGAGAGGGAAGAGCTGGTGGAGCGGGTGGGAGTGCCGGGAGCTTCAATTAATACCAGGAATCTGGGGCTTGTACGGCCCAACCTGCACGGAGAGCTGTTACGGGTTATTGATCAGGCCCGCCTGATTATGGTGGCCGGGGTGGCCCTGGTCTTTACTCTCCTGACTTTGCTTCTGGATCACAGCCTGGTAATCACTGCCATTAAAGAGAGGGCTGGCAGGCACAGAAGGGGCCCTATCTGGTGGCTATGGGGACACCTTTATGCGGCAGCCAGTGGGGCTCTTATATTAACCTCCATTATGCTCTTTAGTGGGGGAGAGATACCCTATCTGGGGTTCCCCTCACTTCTCCTGCTGGGAGCCGGTCTGGGGCTGGTGGTGGGCTGGATGGCTCCCCGGATTAATCCCCTTAACTGGCAGGAGGTTATGGCGGGAGAGTCCATGGGACTGAGCTGGACTGATCTGATGCGGGAGATCGTTGTTCCTACCGGCCGGCCGGGATTACTCTATTACCTGAATCGCAGGCTAATGGTCTTTCCAGGAAAGGGGTGAGCAGCTAGATGCTGAGGGTGAAGGGTTTAAAGAAGAGCTTTAAGGGACGGGAAGTGCTCTCAGGGGTAGATTTTTCTCTCAATCAGGGGGAGACTCTGGTGATTATGGGGCCCAGTGGTTGTGGTAAATCCACCACCATTAAAGCCATCAACGGACTGGTAAAGCCTGAGGCGGGCAGGATTGAGTTTCTTGGTCAGTCTCTGCTTGAACTGGAGGAGAAAGAACTAAACTCCATTCGGCGCCAAATGGGATTTGTCTTCCAGGAGTTTAACCTTATCCAGCGTCTCAGCGTGCTGGAAAACTTGCTCTTACCCTTGATTAAGGGTGGGGTTTCCCATTCCTTTGCTCATCAACGGGCCTTAGAGGCCTTAAAGAGGGTGGGACTCTTTCAGCTGCGTTCTGCTCTGCCCCGTCAGCTAAGTGGTGGTGAACAGCAGCGGGTGGGTATTGCCCGGGCCTTAGTTCTTGATCCACCTCTGATTTTGATGGATGAACCCACAGCCTCTCTTGATCCCATTCTGGTCCAGGATGTGCTGGAGGTAATTGAGGCTCTGACTCGGGAGGAGGGCCGTGCACTGCTGGTGGTGACCCACGAGATCTCCTTTGCTCGACGTGCCGCCCACCGGATCCTTTTTATGGATGGAGGGCGGGTGGTGGAAGAGGGTCAGACAGAGGAGGTTCTAGGGTCTCCACAGTCCTGGGTCAGCCAGAGGTACTGTCAGCTTTTGCATTATAATTGACTCTTCTTTATTTTTTTGCAGGAAGATGGCTTTCCCGTGTTGAATTATATAGCTTTAGAATAATAAAGGGAGGTAGAGTATGCAGGGGGGAAAGTGGCAAAGGACACTGGCGGAAGCAATAGAGTACACTGGCATCGGTATCCACAGTGGTAGAGAGGTTACTATCCGCTGTTCTCCTGCTCCCTCCGGAAGTGGTATCTGCTTTCTGGTTTCAGCTGGAGGGGAAAAGATACCTCTCAGGGCCAGTCCGGAAAATGTTATTTCCACCGACAGGTGTACATCTCTTGGCCGGGAGCATGTTGAACTGAAGACGGTTGAACACCTGCTGGCTGCACTGCGGGGCCTGGAGGTGGATAATGTTTTGGTAGAAGTGGAGGGAGCTGAGATCCCAATTGCCGATGGTAGCTCCCGGGTCTTTACAGAACTTTTGCTTAAGGGGGGCTTTAAAGAACAGGATGAGATTAGAGAGATCTGGTCTCCAGATCAGGCATACTGGGTCAAAAGAGGAGATATGTACCTGGTGCTGCTGCCTGATCCTGACCTGAGGATAACCTATACCTATGTTTCAGACCATCCGGTGGTTGGAGTTCAGTTTGCTGAATATACTGTTAACAGGGAGACCTTTGTGCAGGAGATCGCTCCTGCCAGAACCTTTGGGTTTGCCCGTGAGATCAATGCCCTGAGAAAAAGGGGTCTGATTAAGGGGGGTAGATTAAAGAATGCCATCCTCATCGAGGAGGATGGTGTACGTGGGGAGCTACGTTTCCAGAATGAGCTGGCCCGACATAAGGTGCTGGATCTGATAGGCGATCTGGCCCTGACTGTTCCCTTTACCGGTCATCTAATGGCCGTCAGATCCGGGCACAGCTTAGATATCGAGCTGGTTCAAAGGATCGAAGCTGCTTACAGGAAGCAAGCAGGAAGAGAGAGGGGCGAAGAGAATGCTGGA
>CAZXKH010000332.1:0-2875 GCA_964641385.1 uncultured Clostridia bacterium
CCGAGCCCTGGGGGTACTTGGTGGGAACAGAGACCACCTCAAGGCGGGGATCATCGCTGACCTCCTTTAAGGCCTTAATGGCCTCCGGCTTGTTATCCTCAATGCTTAGATAACACTTATCGGCACCAAGAACCTTTAACAACAACTTAGCGCCACCAATCAGCTCTTCCCTTCTCTCCAGCATCACCCGGTAATCACAGGTTAAATAGGGCTCACATTCACAACCATTAATAATTATCGAATCGATGGGTTTGTCATCCGGAGGACTAAGCTTGACAGCCGTGGGAAAGGCAGCACCACCCATCCCCACAACACCGGCCTCCCGCAGAGCGCCGATAATTTCCTTTTCTGTTACCTTTTCTGAAACTCGCTTTGGTTTAAGTTCCCTTTCCTGCTGTTTTGGATCAACATCAATTACCACACTCTCCACTCGATCACCGGTAAAGGTCAGGCGTGGTCTAATCTCCCTCACTGTACCGGACAGACTGGCATGGACAGGAGCACTGACAAAGGCCTCACTGTCTCCAACCTTCTGACCGGCCTCAACCCGATCACCCACCTCTACTGCTGGCTCACAGGGGGCACCGGTATGCTGACTGAGAGGGATAATTAGCTCCTCCGGCAGGCTGGCCTTTTTAATGGGTTTATCCCTGGCCAGTCCCTTGTTATAGGAAAGGTGTACACCGCCCTGAAAAGCTGTTGCACTCATATTGCCTCCTCCTATCTTCTAATAGTATTCCTGACAGTCGGCCCTGATCAAAAGAAGGGCCGACAGAAGAAAAAATGCCTGTTAACATATTTTTATACTTCGTGAAAGGACAATTAAATCCTTTTTCTAAAGATAGGTGACCTCAATGGCATCCTTGCGGCAGAGATCATAGCATATTCCACAGCCAATACATTTCTCTTCATCGATCTGATGCTGCTCCTTTTTCTCGCCACTGATAGCCTCCACCGGACACTTCCTCCGGCAGAGAGTACAGCCAATACAGTCCTCAGTAATGCGGATGGTATCGATTAGCTGCCCTGTAAAGGAGATAGAATCTGTCGGGCACTTATCCGCACAGAGGCCACAGTTGACACACTTCTCCTCATCAATTACAGCCAGGTTATTCTCCACTTCAATGGCCTCTACCGGGCAGATTCGCTGACAGAGACCACAGCCAATACAGCCCACACTGCATATCTCCCGAGATTTCTTGCCCTTATATGGAGCTTTACAGCGAACAAGGGTCTGCTGACCCTCAGGCTGAAGTATAAAGAGCTGACGAGGACACTCCTCAATACACCTGCCACAGGCTGTGCAAAGGTCTTCATCTACCCTGGGCAGACCATCATCCATCTCCAGGGCTCCAAAGGAACAGACCTCAAGACAATCCCCCAGACCCAGACACCCATACTGACAGTCGATGGTACCAACGGTGGTGTTATCTGCTGCCCGACAGCTTTTTATGCCGGCATAATTGCTGGAAGAGCTGGCCTTCTCCTTTCCACCAGCACACCTGAGGCAGGCCACTTCCCTATCGGTGGCAGCAGCAGCCTCCAGACCCATAATCTCGGCTATCTGATCGGAGATCTCACCCCCACCCACAGGACAATCATTGATCCCTGCTTTACCGGAAACAATGGCCTCGGCCAAATTGCTACAGCCAGGCAGACCACAGGCACCACAGTTGGCTCCAGGAAGAATATCTTCAATCTCTTCCACCCTGGAATCAACCTCTACAGCAAATTTGGTGGAAGCCAGGGCCAGTATTCCGGCAAAAAAGGCCCCTAAAAGACCCATACTAATGGCGGAAGTAGTAAACAGACTCCAGTTCATCTCATTTCACCCCTCTCTAAATCAAACCGGTAAAACCCGCAAAGGCCAGAGCCATAAGACCGGCAATAATCAGCGTTATTGAAGCCCCCTGCAGGGGTTTGGGAACATTAGCATATACCAGTCGTTCCCGGATTCCAGCCATTAAGGCAATGGCCAGAGTAAAACCCCCTCCGGCCCCCAGGCCGAAGATCAGGCTCTGAACAAAGGAGTATTCATTGATTGGTATCATTAAGGCCATACCCAGAATGGCACAGTTGGTGGTTATTAATGGCAGAAAGATGCCCAGAGCCTTATAAAGCACAGGGCTTATCTTACGGATTACGATCTCCGTCAGCTGTACCATGGAAGCAATGGCCAGAATAAAAGCCACAATCTGCATAAAAAGAAGATCAAAGGGAACCAGAATATAGTTTTGAATAAACCAGGCAAAAATTGCTGCCATGGTCATAACAAAGGTGGTGGCCATTCCCAGCCCCACCGCAGTATCAATCTGCCTGGAAACACCGATAAAGGGACAAAGACCAAGAAACTGCATAAGAACAAAGTTGTTTACCAGGCTGGCACTTAAAAAGATAATAATTAGTTCGGCCACTTATTCTTTCCCTCCCAAAAGTTGAATTTGTTATCAGGAGCTGGAACGCTGGTTAATAGCATTAAAGAGTCCCAGCAGTAGACCAAGGGTAATAAAGGCCCCGGAGGGTAAAATCATAATAATCCAGGGAGTAAACCATTCCCCTAAGATCTGCAGCTCAAAGATACTACCAAAACCAAGTAGTTCTCTTACCATCCCCAGAAAGGTCAGGGCCCAGGTAAAACCAAGTCCCATACCCAGGGCATCGGCAATGGAACGACCAGTTGAATTCTTGGAAGCAAAGGCCTCATTTCTACCCAGAATCAAGCAATTAACCACAATCAACGGGATAAAGAGACCCAGCACACGGTGAATATCGGGGAAGAAACCCTCCAGAAAAAGGTCTGCAATGGTTACAAAGGTAGCGATAACAACAATATAACAGGGGATTCTAACCCGATGGGGAATGTAATTCTGAAAAA
>CAZXKH010000333.1:0-2874 GCA_964641385.1 uncultured Clostridia bacterium
ACTACTAATTGGGCTTGTACTGGGAGGTATAGTTGGTATCGGGACTGTTATTGCAGTGCTTTTTACTGGTCCTCTCATGCAGCATTTGATTGAACTATAACCGTAAATGAGGAATAATCATGATACCCATTAAAGACAATCTATATAAGAGAAAAACACCTTTGATCACCTATTTGTTAATCGGGTTAAATACCTTTATTTTTTTATATCAATTAGGCCTCAACCACTATCAGCTGCAGGTTTTGTTTTATCAGTATGGACTTGTCCCTGCCTTTCTAACTGACCCCGGGCTTGCTGCTCGCTATGGCCTGGAGGTCAGTTTTTTGCTTCCCTTCATTTCATCTACCTTTCTCCATGCCAACCTGGGCCATTTGCTGGGTAATATGTGGGCCCTCTGGATCTTTGGAGATGATATCGAAGACTACCTTGGTCATTTTCGCTATCTAATCTTTTACCTGGCAACAGGTGCCGGTGCAGGTGTCATTCATTTGATTACCAACCTGAATTCCACTGTCCCCACCATTGGGGCTTCAGGTGCAGTGGCCGGTTTAATGGGGGCCTTTTTTATCCTATACCCCAGAGCCAAGATAGCAGCCCTGGTACCCATCTTCTTTTTCTTTACCATGATCAATATCCCCGCTTTTTTCTACCTCGGTATCTGGTTTCTTATTCAGCTCTATTATGGGGCAGCCACCCTTGGCGCTGACCTGGCGGGAGGTATTGCCTGGTGGGCACACGTTGGTGGTTTTCTGCTGGGAATATTTTTGCTCAGGTACTTTCGTTAATTAAATGGTAATCAGAGCATCAGCAGCAACTCCACCTTCAGGGTAAAGGATAAAGGGGTTAATATCCAGTTCCTTAATCTCCTCTATTTCAGTAACCAGGCTGGAGACCTTTAGCATGGTGTCCATTAGACAATCGAGATCAGCCGGTTCTCTTCCCCTGGCTCCTGTTAAAAGGGGATAACCCTTTATCTCTTCGATCATAGCTCTGGCTTCAGCCCGATCTACTGGCAGCAAGCGCAAGGATATATCTTTAAATATCTCGACAAAGACACCACCAAGACCAATGAGCAGTACAGGTCCAAAGCTCTGATCATTGGTTACCCCAAGAATCAGTTCCACTCCCGAAGGAGCCATCTTTTGCACAAGCATACCATCTATTTGAGCCTCTTTCTCTCCCTTTACATTTTTCTCTATTCTCTGCCAGGCACCCTCAAACTCCTCTTCACTGGATATATTCAGCTCTACCGCACCCAGGTCAGATTTATGCTGGATATCAGGAGATAGTATCTTTAAAACAACAGGGAAACCCAGCCGGGAGGCATACTTTTTTCCTTCTTTAAGGTCCTTTGCCACCCTGCTCTCCACCACAGGTATCTGGTAGGCATCAAGAACCTCTCTGGCCTCCCACTCAGAAAGAGTGCTTCTTCCCCTACTGTTGCATTTATCAATAATCCCTTGGGCTTTATCCATGATCCTACCTCTCTCTCCTTTTCTTTAAGTACTGCTGATAAAACAGAACATTCCCCAGGGCCATACTTGCTCTATTAGGGTTATCAAAGGTTGGTATGGCAACCTCTCCCAGATAACGCCGGGCCTCACTAACCCATTTACCCGCCATCATAATGGGATAGATGGGTTTATTGTATTTTCTGCGCAGAGAGTGATAATCATAGGCCAAAAGCCTTGCCACCTCTACCGGTGACATATACATGGGGGGAACAATAATCAGGATCAGACTACCCACCTGATCCTGTTTGAGAAGGAATTTTAGAGAATTAATAATATCCTGAGTACCGGCAGCAGCCGTTAAGTCTGCATAACCCTCCGGTTTACAGATAGCAGCAATCTCAGGGGTCATGGACCTCAATTCTTCCTTTGATTCATCGGTAAGGACTGACATCTTAACATAATCAATCCCATCCAGAACATCCAGACAGAGTATACCGGGCCCTCCAGCCTGAGTAAGGATAAAGGTGTTGTTATTTGTTGGAACAGGAAGGTTATCCAGTGCCAGCAGAGTATCAAGCATCTCCTCCAGGGATTCAACCCTGATTACTCCATGCTGTTTAAAGGCACCATCATATATCTGATCTGAACCGGCCAGAGAACCTGTATGAGACTGAGCAGCTACTGCACCATGTTTTGATTTTCCACTCTTTAAGACAACAACCGGTTTTTTGGTTACAGTTTTTTCTAAGACCTCCATTAATCTCCGACCCTCAGTAGTCCCTTCCAGGTACATACCGATTACCTCGGTGCTTTCATCTTCATTGAGAAAGGATAAAAGGTCAATCATATCTACATCGGCAGAATTACCAACCGAAACAACCTTGTTAAAATAAACCGGAGAAGGGGCAGAGGCACTGATCAGCATGATGGCCATTGCCATGGCTCCACTCTGTGATATAAAGCTAATACCAGAGGGAGAACCCCGATAATCGGGAGAGATCATAGTCTCAACAAAAGTAGTGTCCACCTGATTCTTAGTATCAATAACCCCGATGCAGTTGGGCCCTATTAGTCTGATACCATGCTTTTTGCATGTTTCAACCAATAATTTTTCCCTTTCATGCCCCTCTGGAGTATCAATTTCAGAGAAACCCGCAGCGATACAGACCAGACCGGTAATATCATTTTTTTCTTCCATTCGCTGCTCAAGATCACCCAGTATTGGTTTTATGAATTTAGCAGGAGCAACATATACAACCAGATCAACTCTTTTTTCAAGAGCTGACAGATTTGGATAACAGGGGATATCCAGAATATCTTCGGCTCCGGGATTAACCGGATATATTTTGCCGGGATAGCCAATCTTTTTTAGGTTCTTTATTATCTGATAGCCCGCCTTTTTTGGATCCTGCGAAGCCCC
>CAZXKH010000334.1:0-2860 GCA_964641385.1 uncultured Clostridia bacterium
AGGAGGCAAAAGTAATGCCAAGATATAGTGAAGAATTTAAGATCTCTATTATGAATTACTGGAGGATAGCAGATGTCCTCAAGATCAGTAAGATTAAGATCATTTTATTTGCTAACAATTATTTTACTTCTTTTTTTTATTCTTACTTTTACAGCTGCTGCAGATAGACTAACAGTTCACTTTATAGATGTCGGCCAGGGTGATTCCATTCTCATCCAAAAACAAGACATTAACATTCTAATTGATGGAGGAGATCGCTTTAATTGGGTAGCAGAAAGGCTTATTTCTTATTTATCCAATCAGGGGGTAGAAAAGGTTGATGCCATCATAGCTACTCACCCTCATGCCGACCATATAGGTGGTTTGCCAGCTGTAATCGAAACCTTTGATGTAGGAAGGGTATATGACAGCGGGAAGATTCATACTACCCAAACCTTTGAAAACTTTCTGCTACTAATTTATGAGAAGGACATTCCATACTATACTCCCAGGCGTGGCGATAAGATAAATGTAGGTGAACTGGAATTATCTGTCCTCCATCCTTCAGATGATATTGAAGAGTACTCATTAAACAATGCTTCTGTTGTTACCAGCTTGAAATATGGGGAAGTAACCTTTCTCTTTACAGGTGATGCTGAGAGGGAAGCAGAAGAGGAGATGCTGGCTACTGATCAGGATCTTCAGGCAAGGGTTTTAAAAGTTGGCCACCATGGTAGCAGCACTTCTTCTACCGATGCCTTCCTTGATAGTGTTAAGCCTAAAATAGCAGTTATTCAATGTGGCGAGGATAACCCTTTTGGTCATCCACACACTGAAGTTCTTGAAGCTTTAGAGTCAAGGGATGTGGATATTTACCGTACCGATAAACACGGTAATGTTGTGGTAACTACAGATGGGGTTAACATCTGGACTGAGGTAAGTAGAGAGGCTGAACCCAGGGCTCCTCCAGATACAGAGGATACTGCAGATCTGATTAATATTAATACTGCTTCTAGCAATGAGCTACAGGAACTATCAGGTATAGGGCCAGCAATAGCTGAAAGGATCATTGACTATCGAGAAGAGCATGGTCCCTTTGATAGAATTGAAGATATAATGCAGGTATCTGGAATTGCTGAGGGAAGGTTTAAACAGATTAAAAACCAGATCAGGGTCAGTGAATGATTATAAGGCATAAGGTGGTGGCTTACTGAAGAGAGGACATTACATTTTCCCCACTGCAACTATTTGTGGAAAGTTAAGTAATGACCAGTTCAGATAAGCAGTAGATTTTTAACAGATCAGACATGGAAAGGATACTAAAAGAATCCTTATGGTATAAAAATTGTACAAACCAAGAACGTAATGGTCCTCTTTGAAGGGGATATTTATATCCAGCTCAATAAGGCTGCCTGGAGCCGTAGGTTAAGTAGGGCTGACCTCTGCAGAAAAACGATCTATCAGTGGCTTAAAAAGAAAGACAGGGAGAAAGAATTGATTTCTAATTCCTTCGGCAACACTTCTGGAATTAGCAGACCAGTTAGGTTCCTTTCAGTATTTTGAAGATGTCGAAATAGAGTTTGATACCAACAGCGACTATAATTCAAAGTTTTTAAGATTTTGCAACACCGACTATTATTCACATGGTAAATTTGGCCTAACATTTAAGGCCCACCCTTTTCTTATACTAAACCCTTGCAGAGGAGAGGGGTTCCCTCCAAAGATAGTAATCTGGGCAGTTAACTTTTTAGTTGGCTAAAACAGTAGCGGAAACACCTGTTTTTGTATCACAGGAAAGGAGGTAAACAATGAAAGGCTCAACAATAAAAACATTAATTCTTATTGCACTGCTTGTTGTTTTATTTACAGGAGAGGTGATGGCAAAAGGGTACATAATAATTAAGTCTATTGGTGGGGTAGAAATATATATTGAGGGAGAGTTTGTAGGGGTTACTAAAGAAGATGACCTGTTGATAGAAAAATCAGCTGGCACCTATGAACTATTAGCAAAAAAAGAAGGTTACCATGATAGCACATTTGAAATAAAGGTAGAAGCTTTTGATAGTACAACCCTTACAGTGGACATGGAAGAAGTTGATATTTTGGTTGAAGGAATAAAAGATGAGGATGAATTAGCCGTTTTAGGGATAAAAACAGGTTCAGTAGAGATAAGAAGTATTCCCTATACTGGTGGAGATATTCGTTTAAATGAGCAACATGTAGGTGAAACAAATAGCATATTTAGAAATGTACTAGCAAGTACTGACATAAAAGTAATGGTAACTTATAATAATGAAACTGTCGGAAAAACAATTAATTTAAAGGAAGACCAAGAGATGTTACTTTTAGCTCATTATGGCAGGTCCCCCTCTGAGCTAATAGAGCTTTTTGAAGTGGAGTTTCCTGGTGAATTGCGCAAAGGTTATTATTTGGAAATAGAAGGGGAATACATAACATCAAGTATAGATGATATCAGTGAACCAGTTACTTTAATGGGCTCCAAACACACTATTAGAATTAATGATGGTTATAGGTTTTTAGATTATGAAAAAGACATAGCATTAAATGAAAAAAATGTAGTTTCTCTTCTTTATTACCTGGATGTCATAGTTGATAACGGTGGACAGGTTACTGTTGATCCCGAGTTGAATCAGTACCTGCATGGAGATGAGGTTAGTTTAAAGGCAATTCCTTCTGAAGGCTATCTGTTCAGCCACTGGGAGGGAGAGGTGGTAGATAGACATTCCAGGGAGACTAGCCTGATTATGAAGGGTGATAGAAGTGTAACTGCTGTCTTTGAAAAGAAAATGTACAGCCTGGATATCGAAGTTGATAGTGGTGGACGGGTTACTGTTGATCCCGAGTTGAATCAGTACCTGCA
>CAZXKH010000335.1:0-2853 GCA_964641385.1 uncultured Clostridia bacterium
TGGAGAGGAGCTGGTTGCTTCCATTATATCTTTTTTTTGATCTGCTTATATTTAAAAAGTATCTTGTTTTTTTTCTTCGCTGTTTAGTGTGGGCAATTAACATAAAAATTTCCAAAAAAATCACCATCCTTCTTCACTTCTATTAACAGTTGTGGTATACTTTCCCTATGCAGTGATTAGAAAGAATGATGGTTGATGTACCCCAAGATCTTAATCTTTTTACAAAGGCTTTAGGAGTACCTGGAAACTTAACAGGGTTGAGTTTGACTAGAAAGATGCAAGACTCGATATACCTTTGTTGTTTTTTTATAAAGAAGGTGGTTTAATAACTACCTAAAGAATATAATTATCAATATAAGGAAGGAGTATTCAAAACAGATGTTAAATATCTGGTTAGGGTTATCAGAAAAAAGGTTAATAAGGTTATTTTTAACCTTATTGTTTTTGCTGCTGTTTTTCTTCTCATTTACATTAATTAACTATCAAGAAATAAGGGCAGAAGGTTTATGGGAGGATTTACGCCAATATAACAGGGGGAGTACTGGTTTCTCTTCTGAAATCGAAGATAGCATTATTAATGATTTAAAGGATATACTCTCAATTTTTCAGGCTGCACCTCATCTAAATCCTCCTCCACCGGGATTAAGCAGGATTCGTCCAGAAATAAGACTTAGTAAGCCACCTGAATTAATCTCTGAGCAGAGCAGTTTGCCCCGGGCTGAATTAAATCTTCGGATGTGGTTTGCAGGACAGGGCAGGATAAATCATAGTGGTTTGGTGACTATTAGTGTTAATAAACCTGAAGCTCTGCTGGGTAAACCTGCTCTCATAGATGATGATGGCGGTCTTTATATCCTTCCGCCTATTATTGATCACCTCGAAAGTGGCCCTTTATACTGTAAACAGGCTCATCCTCCGGGATATGAAGAGGAGTATCCCTGTCGTAGTTTTTTCCCTCTCTGGAACCCCACGGTGGAACCTGTTCTGTACTCAGTAGTTTTCCCGCTTTTTAGATTAAGCAGATTTGTAGGAGTGGCTACAGAGCTAATGGTTGATGATACTTCATTCTGGGAACCGGTAAGTCAGGAACGCTGGATTAGAGCTTTACAGAGATACTGTCAAAGTGAACTGGATTTTCACCTGGAAGCGGTGAAGGCAGAAAGGGAACAGGAAGTGGGATGGACTGAAAAGCAGGTAGAAAAAATGCGGAAGGAAACAGAAAAAATGAGGCATAGATTTTCAGCCGAAAAAACAATTGAAATGAACGAAAAAATGATTAAGAGCTTGGAAGATTCAATTGAACTTATAGAGCATCAGCTAGAGAATCCTGGTTTTTTTCAACTGGATGAAAATAGACAGAAAAAGTATAAAGAACAGATACAACAATTTGAGTATGAAATTGATAAGCTTAAAGCCAATCTGGAGGAACAGATTATCACCAATCAGGAAATGGCTGAAGAATGGATTGAAATGATGGAGGCCATGACCAGGGCTGTTATTATACAAAAGGGTCTGCTTGAAGATATTGGAGAATTAATCCTGAAAGAAAAGTGGGATGAAATGGAGGAAATAGCTTTAGAATATGAAATTGATCATTTGCTTTTACTGGCAGAGGCCGGAAAGTCTATAGGCTATTTGGATGACGAGCTACAGCAGCTCTCAGCTGCTGAACGTGCTGCTCCTGCCTATGGATTTGATATTCCCGGTTTCGCTCCCGGAACCCTTAAAAATATTGTACCTATCAGTTATGAAGCAGAGCGGACCTCAGGTTTAATAAATCCTGATCAAGAAGGAGCAAGAGCGGTGGTAGCCGTCAATCCTGATTTTTTTAATGAAAAAGTAGCTGAAGATACAATTAAACTAATTGTGGTAGAATGGTGGGAGGCAACCGATGCCATGCATTATTCTCCTGGAGCAAGTTATTACAGTGAAGCAAGGGTAAATATGCGGGAAAATCTCTGGGAGAGTTTGGACTGGGACAGTCTGATGCAAAAAATTCGTTAAGTTTAAAGGGTGTTGGTTAATTAAAGCCCATCAAAATCAGATCTTTATTTTGATGGTTAGCTACCCCGCGCCTTACACGGGCGAGGTTTTCTACAGGACCTCTATGACTGGTTATAGAAGAAGTACCAATGCTTGATATTAACGGGATTTATGGTTTCTGGGTTAATAGTTCTTTCTGTTAAATCTCCTTTCTGGCCGGAAGCTTAATATTTGTAACAGCTTCTTAGCAGGTGAGTCTGAGCATTAAGGTGCTTTTTTGCGAAGAAGGTGTTACTAAGGGCACTGATATTATATTATGGTGGTGTTATGCCAGAATTATTGCCCCTGGTTAGGATAAGAAAGTTGATATATCTGCCTTACCCTGGATATAATGGTTAGATTGCCAGAAAACATAGGGTAAACATCTGCAGGGTATGGAAAAAGTAGATCTACAATCAGGAGTATTAAGATTTTAGATATGAATTTGCAGCTTATAATGTCAATACCGGCGATATTTGTAGGTAGAATCCAGACATAAGTGACGGATGCTTATGGAATATTATGCATACGACACTACCGCCAAATATAACATTATTCACCGACAATTTTAATTGGCATTGACATTTATTTCCGGGCAATGATATGTCTCAGAGTAAAGATACAGGAGAAAAAGAAGAATAATAATCTATCTCTATAAATAAATCTGTATATGTATAACCCTTGACCGGAAAAGAAATTGAAAATGATCCATAGTGCTGGCTTATTTCCCTGATGTTTTTTATTAAAAATATATTCGGGAGGAATGAAGAATGAAAATAAAGGTTATATCGGGAGCAGGGTTTCTTTTATTAATTGTTGGTCTGCTTGCAG
>CAZXKH010000336.1:0-2853 GCA_964641385.1 uncultured Clostridia bacterium
TGATACCAAGCTTTTTAATCAGTTCGGGCTCTCTAATAAACTGCAGGGCTTCCCTGATCTCCTTCTTGGCCATCTCCTGACCACCAATGTCACTGAAAGTCAGGGGAGAAATACTCTTCTCTCTTCCCAGGGAGATGGATTTAATCCCACCCTGTCTTTCCATTAATCGGTACAGCATATAACCCAGCAGGGCAAAGATGACCAGGGGAGTGACGTTAAAACCCTGTACAAATAAGAATATAGAGCTGGCCAGCCCCAGTCCCAGGCTTATCTCTTTAATCATTGACCCCTTCCCCCCTTCTCCTTGATGGTACCCTCAGGGCGTGGAATAATTCGATAATATGCTTCCTGACCGGAAATAAGCTGCAGATAGAGATGCTTCTGATCGAGGAAAAAGGCTGCTTCATCCAGCTCCAGTTCTTTTCTCTTTACCTCCAGCTCTCTGGCCAGTTCTACATACTCACTGTGTGCCAGGGACTGATAAAGAAGGTAATGAAGCTGATAGTAAAGATCGTCCAGCTGTTGATTATTGTTTTTCAGCTGCAGAGTAAAGGGCCTCTTTCCCAGTCTTTCACTGATAAAATCCTGCAGCATTTCATGGGTACGGAGTATATTATCCACTGGATTAAGGGTAACCAGAATTCTGTTTTCCGAGCCAACCTCCAGCAGCTCTGCCTCTTTTACTTCCTCAAGGGCCTGTAACTCCTCCTGCAGTGGTTGACCAATATAGTATTCTCTAATTAAATACTGTCCTCCAAAAAAAATAGCCAGCGCAATGACCAGAGCCAGCAGCATGATCTCGATTCTGATGCCGCCGATCTTCATGCCCCACCATCCTCTCTGTGGATTGAAGTCGGAAAAAAAATGCTGATAAGATTATTATATCAGCTAAGCGATCAGAAGTCGATCCATACTGGCATGTAATCCCTGGCAATTGACTGGAAGTTAGGAGTTTTTTTCATTTTCAGGCGTGATAAAACTCTTGGATTTAATAAAGTAATCAAGCCCAGAGATAACTGTTACTACCACTGCAATCCAGATTAGCACCCAGCCATAGGGCAGGCCGATAATCACAGCACTAATGGCCACAATCTGCGATATAGTCTTAATCTTACCCAGGCTACTGGCAACTATAATCTTACCCTCGGAAGCAACAATCATGCGCAGACCGGTGATGGCAAACTCACGTCCGATAATAATAATGGCCGGCCAGGAGGTGATCTTACCCATATCAACCAGGGCAATCAAAGCCCCTGAGATCAAAAGCTTATCGGCCAGGGGGTCGATCAGCTTCCCCAGCCGGGTGATGGTTCCCTGTCTGCGAGCGATATAGCCATCAAGCCCATCTGTTATAGCAGCCAGGATAAATATTCCCAGAGCAAAGTACTGAGCATAGACTGAATAGCTTCCCTTAAAACGGGTCAACAGAAAAACCATAAAGATTGGAACCAGCAAGATTCTTAGCAGTGTTAGTTTGTTGGGTAGATTCATGAGCTTTCCTCCCCCAGCAGCTCATAAGCGTTGCTGGCTGTTACCTTAACACTGAGAAACTGACCTGGCTGTCCCTCTTGACTGGTAAAGACAACCTGGTTATCTATTTCTGGTGCATCTCCCTGGGTGCGGCCTACCAGCAGGCGGGGGTCCCGGTCGATTATCTCTTCGGCCAGTACTTCAACCAGCCTGCCCTCTTTGGTGGCATTTATTTCTGAGGAAATTTTCTGCTGTAAAAGCATGATTTTTTTTCTTCTCTCTTCCCTGACATCCTTTGGAATCTGTCCGGGGAGGGTTGCTGCCCTTGTTCCTTCCTCCTGTGAATAGGTGAAGACTCCCAGCCTGTCAAAGCGCACTCTTTTGACAAAGGAGAGTAGTGACAAAAAATCCTGCCTGGATTCTCCAGGAAAACCAACCATCAGAGTACTGCGCAGGGTTATACCGGGCACCATAGTGCGGATGGCCTGCAGTCTTTCCTCCATCCTGGCACTCTCTTTAGATCTTCCCATTCTTTTCAAGATCCCGGGAACAGAGTGCTGTAGAGGAAGATCGAGGTAGGAACATATACGCTCCTCCTCTGCTAAAAGCTGCAACAGGCTATCATCCAGTTCCTGGGGATTGGAGTACAGCAGGCGGATCCAGTGTATATCTAAATTTTGCAGAAGGTCCTTTAACAGAGAAGCCAGATTATATTCCTGCCCAAAATCACTGCCATAGGCAGTGGTATCCTGGGCCACCAGAATAATCTCCCTTACTCCCTCCCTCTCTAATCTCCCTGCCTCTTTTACTATCTCCGATGGAGGCCGGCTGCGATAGGGGCCACGGAGAGCGGGAATTATACAGTAGCTGCAATGGAGATCACAGCCCTCTGCTATGCGCAGATAAGCAGTAGCCGGAAAGCTATTCTCACTGGTGTACCTGGGAAGGGGCTGATTGTAATCAAAGGCATTACCCAGAGTGTAAAGTGGCTTTTTTTCTTTTTTAACCTCTCTCAGGGCAGTGGAGATTTGATCAAGGTTCCCGGTCCCCACCAGACCATCAATTTCAGGTATCTCCTTCATTAGTTCCTCAGGGTAGCGCTGGGCCAGGCAACCACTGACAAGAAGGCCCTTTACAGCTCCCTTATTTTTTAACTCCACTCCTTCTAAAATAGCATCTATTGATTCTTCCCGGGCATCATTGATAAAACAACAGGTGTTAAAGACTAAAAAATCAGCTTTTTCCAGCTCCTCTACAGGGCTGTATCCACTCTTCTTTAACATGGACTGCATAATTTCACTATCGATTTCATTCTTTGGACAGCCCAGGGTTACAAACTTAACATTGGCCATGAATTATATCATCCCCGCTAATTAATTTCAA